>JAQUGH010000233.1 GCA_028684195.1 Clostridia bacterium
GCTATGAGACCTAAAGGTGTATTTTCTACACGGTTTGGAGGTGCGAGATAATGGCATATAATACATTTTCTCCACCTGTCAATCCTTCTTATGGACTTTCAAGAGATAACACGCTTCGCTCAGTACAGCTTGAATATGGAGATGGATATGAGCAAAGTATAGCTGATGGTATAAATATCAGGGAAAGATCTATGTCTATAGATTGGGAAATGTTAACGGTGGCTCAAGTAGCAGCAATAGAAGCTTTTTTTGTTAGCCAGAATACAGCACCGTTTAATTATACTCTTCCTGGTGAATCAGTACAAATTTGGAGGTGCTTGGAATGGACAGTGGTTAGAGATACTCCAAATAATTTAAAATTGAGTGCTAAATTCAAAGGAGTGTATTTATAATGACAACACCTAGAGCAGCAATGCAAGAACTAAGTCCAGGAGGTATAGTTTCTCTTTATACTCTTGATGCTACAAACATAGGTGGTTCAATTTATAGATTCTCTGATTCTTCTGAAGTTGATGGATCTTCTGTGGCATTTGGTGAGATTGAATATCCTTATCTGGCCTTTGCCTCAGAAGGTTTTGCTTGGTCATCAGATGAGTTACCAAGACCAAGACTAACAATAGCTTCAATAAACACCACCTTGTTTTCCCTTGCTGTATCAACTAGAGGAATACAAGGTGCTGTATTATATAGAATAAGAACTTTTGATAGATTTTTAGATGGACATGCGAGTGCTAATTCAAATATGTATTTTCCAAGTGATATTTTTATTGTTGATAGAGTTCTGTCAATGAATAAAGAACAGATAGCTCTTGAACTTGTAACACCTATGGATTTAACAGATTGTAAACTTCCTTCCCAAGTTGCTTTAAGAGATGTTTGCTTTTGGGTATATCGGCACTATGATTCTACCTTAGGAGGTTTTGTTTATGATCAAACAGAGAACGCTTGCCCTTATGCTGGTACTGCTTATTTTACAAGTACTGGGGAAAGCAAAGCTTCTCCTTCTCTTGATTGTTGTGGTAGAAGATTATCAGATTGTGTTCTAAGGTATGGAGCAGGTCAAGCTTTACCATATGGCGGATTCCCTGGATTGGCAAGGCAATCGTCATGACAATAAAACTTAATAAAAATGCTCTTTTTAAGATGAAGAAGCATTTTTTGGATGAATATCCGAATGAAGCATGTGGAATAATAACCAAAACTGGCGTTTACAAGCCTATGCACAACAGCTCTTTACTTCCTTTGGATAACTTTACCTTTGATGCCAGGGAATTGTGCCTAGTGGATGCTAGTGCTATCGTACACAGTCACCCTGATTCCGACAACGCTCCTAGTGCTGTAGATATACAAGGGCAGATTGATACAGCTATTCCATGGGGAATTATATCTATAAAAGGTAAAACCATAACTCCTCTTTATTTTTGGGGAGATGGAATTGAAACACCACCTTTGGTTGGCAGAGAATTTCGTCATGGGCCATCTGGAACAGATAATAAAGGTGATTGTTATGCAGTAGTAAGAGATTATTTTAAAGAAGAAAAGGGAATAATATTGAAAGAATATCCAAGAGATGATAACTGGTGGAAAGATGGAGAAAACTTTTATACTGATCTTTTTACTGATGCTGGTTTTATATCTATTCAGCAAAGTGAAGCTAGAGAAGGTGATGGTTTTTTTATGGCAATTAATTCTGACGTTATCAATCATGCTGGTATTTATCTTGGAAGTCAATCTGGACTTATTCTTCACCATCTTGCAGGTAGACTGTCCCGAAGAGAACCTTTGGGTAGATGGGTGAAGTTAATAAAAGGGTGGGTGAGATATAATGCGGAAGGTTTATCTGAAAGGAAACTTAGCTAAATTTGGAAATGAATTTAATTTTGAAGTTAATTCTGTTTCAGAAGCAGTAAGAGCTTTGGCCACTCAGATAAAAGGTTTTCGCCAAGCTCTTGTTCAAGGTGAATATAAGGTTTTTGTTGGAGATGAACTTGTTGATGAAACAGAGTGTTTTCTTCACCTTGATAATCAAAATATAACTATCCTTCCTGTTCCTGTTGGTAGCAAAAATGGAGGTATTTTTAAAATTATACTTGGTGTTGCTTTGCTTGGTATTGGGTTTATGGTTGGAGCTTCTACTGCAATTCTTTCTATTGGAGGTACAATCTTAATATCAGGTGGTACGTTAATAACTCTTGGAGCAGGTCTTGCTTTGGCTGGACTTGGAATGTTATTGTCTCCAACTCCATCTACAGATAGCCAAGAATCCGTTGCTACTAGACAATCATATATGTTTAGAAGCCCTGTTAATTTAACAGAAGAAGGTAATGCTCTTCCTTTAGCCTATGGCAGGGCTTGGTGTGGGTCTCTTGTTCTTTCTGCTGGCATAGATATAGAAGAGGTGGAGTAAAATGTTAGAAATAATTGGGTCAGGAGCCGGAAAAAGTGGTTCTTCTTACAGATCGCCTGCTGAAGCTCCTAACACCTTACAATCTAATGCAGAAGTTACGATAGTTGAAGCTCTTTCTACTGGGCAAATAGTTGGGCTTGTCAATGGTGAAAAAGATAT
>JAQUGH010000234.1 GCA_028684195.1 Clostridia bacterium
GGTTTGTATTTTATCATAATCAAAAGTCGAACTCACAGCCTCCCCCCCAATTAATTTCTAAAAACCAATTCTACTGGGGAAACATCTACTCCACCTGCAAGAGGTTTAGGCGCAATATCTTCTATTACAGTAGGTCTGGCAGCAATATATCCTGCATCTTCTGTTACAGTAAGAGCAGAAACATCAATATCTGCTATTGTCTCTGCCTGTAAAAGGGCTTGTATTGCTGCTGCTGTGTTGTTAGAGGCAGTATCTTTTGCAAAGAGGATAGTTACTACCTTATCTACAACTTCAACAGCTAAAACATCATCCTCTGCTGTTTTAAATCCAAATGAAATCTCGTTGCCTATAGAACCTTTAATAACTGCATTGATTGTTAGGGTTTTTTCTGTATCTATGGTATAAACCTTAGATGCAGCGGTAACACCTTGGACAACAGGAGTTGATTCTGAGCCAGAACGTATTTTCATATACCCAAATGGATATAGTTTTGCGTTCTTCGCTCCAAATGAAACAGCAGTAGATTTTACTGTTTTAACTACAACTTCAGCTCCAGCTTCATCATATAAGCTAGAATAAGAAGAATTATCATTAGATACCAAAAAAGAAATATCTGCTGTTACCCAATCAGATGGAATGATTATTCCTGCATTCTCACCTATCGGGATTGCGGGGGTCAGACTTCCTCTGAATTTATATTTTGTGCTCACTCAATTCACTCCTTTCCCTAAGCTCTTATAATCCTTAATGTTCCATCAGATCCACACACCCCATAGCTGCCAACCATAAGCTTATCTACTATAGGAAATACAGGCATGGAAGATTCTTTTACTGAACCAAGCGGAATCTCTGCATACTCCACAGATATTGAGCCAACAGATTCCTTTTTTGATAAAATACTATTTGTTAAGTCAGGGAATACCTCTGTACCTGTCAAAATTCTTCGTGCTACTTCAGCACAAGCTTCTTTGATACAGGCGGGGATTATTGCACCGATATAATAACCGTCAGAAGTATATGCGAAACTTCTTGGCCATTGTAATGCTTGTGAAGAGGAATATCTAACCCCTGTATAATTCTTGCCATACTTAAGGTCAAGATATTTTGTTGCCTTTCTTATTGCTACTTCGGCAGCAGCAACGCTGATTTCAGATTCCATATCCACAGACCAACCTGTTTCTCCGATGCTAGAATTATATGCAGTACAAAAGGCTAAGGATATGTAAGCATCTGCGTTACTTAGTCCGTTGCCTTCTTCCACTATCAACGACATCTGGTTTCACCTCTACTTTTTTATCTTCGGTAGGGATAGTTTTTGGTTTAGCAGGCTCTTTGTAGAGTTTCCACCCACCTTTATCAAAATCTGCTTTGCTAAGATAAGCAAAAGTGTCTTTAAGTTTTACCACTACAAAACCTTTTCGTTCTTCTGGCCTTTCAAAATCACTCATATTAACACCTCCATCAAAAAAATTAAAATGGGAGAGCAAAAGCCCTCCCAAGATTATTGCTACTGTACCATACGTACCGCAAGGTTCGGATTAAGTATCTTAACACCCCAAAGAGCATCAAGACCAATCTTAACCGTTGACAAATCGGCATCGTACCAAATACGAGAGCGAAGTGAAAGATTAGAAACAGGATCACTTATTGTTGCTACTCGTGCTCCAATTACACTTCCAAGATCGCTAAGTGGTGCCATAGCAAGAGCAAATGCATCATGATGGAAAGCTAGACACTGATTCTTTGTCGCTCCAGTGCCACTAGGCAAAATTACAGTTACAACTGCATCAGCAAGTGCAGCCTGTTTAAGCGGAGGATAAATTCCAATTGAAGCAGTGGTAGATACTGTTGCAGCAGAAGTGGCAACATACTGTTGAGCATCACCTGTTATGGCAATTATATCACCAACTGCAATATCCTGACCATCAGTAAGACTCTTAATTACAATTGTTTCAACTCCTGCTGCGTAACCTGCATTAAGAGCACCTGCAGTATCGGCCATCGTACCAGAAGTATGAGCAGGGGTATTCTGGTTAGCAAAAATCTCAAAACCAAATTTGCGTCCAAGAGTACCCCTCATCTGTGTAGCAATACCCTGTGCTCCTGCTCCACTTTCTGTATGGAACGCAGAAAGATCAAGAAGTCCTGCTTCAACCGCACCATCAACCATCATGTGCAGTCTTTCATCCATCGGGCACATAAGGTTAAACAAAGTTTTCCTTGCCAAAGTAAGATCACCAATAGCAGGGGTTCCTGTGATTGCTGTCTTCCAAGGCACATATTTATATAGCCCAGCAACACTCTGATCAATAGCATCTGCAATAGCGTAAGCTGCAGGAGCTATATGGTCTGTAATAATTTTTTCTTTGGTGAATGTTAGCTCTTTATCAGAAAGAGCAAATTTGACTTCTTTCCAAGTATCAAGAACTATAGATACATTCTCTGGATTAAGGTCTTGAATTGTACCACCTGTGTTAACATTAACCTCTGTTGCTTCAAAAACAGATGGACGAGTAATATTAATAGTTGA
>JAQUGH010000072.1 GCA_028684195.1 Clostridia bacterium
TTACTTTCCTTATCATTACTCTTCATCATGTCATCATTTTTGTTCAAATCAATCTCTTTCTCTTCTTCATTCATCACTTTTCGCCCGCCTTATCAAATCCCATGGTTTTACTGGCTTTTCTGTTTTTAAATAAATCACCTGCTGTGCATGAGGAGCAACTTCAATTTCATTACCTTTTTCGTCTTTCATTATCTCCAAAATTTGAGTAAACCTTTTTGTTTCCGCTCCTATAATTTCAAGCTCATCTCCTACTTTGAAATTATTTCGTTGTTCCACCGTCGCAATACCTGTAACATTATCATAATCTAATACAAGTCCTACAAAATCAAAATTTCTAAGATATGATGAGGTTTCATAATTATGATCATCTTTTTCTGGTTTACCAAACAAAAAGCCCGTCGTATAATCCCGATGACTTACTTTTAATATTTCTTCATACCAATTCTCATCAAAAACATATCCTTGTGGATTAGCATAATACGCATCAATAGCCTTCCTATAAGCATAAACAACAGTTGCTACATAATGTACGCTCTTCATCCTGCCCTCTATTTTTAAGCTATTTATACCTGCATCAATTAATTCCGGCAGATGCCTTATTAAGCACAAATCCTGAGAATTAAAAATATATGAACCTCTTTCATCTTCATAAATAGGGTAATAAACACCTAGTCTTTTTTCTTCCTGTAACGCATAATTCCAACGACATGGCTGAGCACATTCACCTCTATTGGCATCTCTTCCTGTCATGTAATTACTTAATAGACACCGCCCTGAATAGGAAATACACATTGCACCGTGTACAAAAATTTCTAGTTCAGACTCAACTTTTTTCCGTATTTCTTTAATCTCTTCCAAAGAAAGCTCCCTAGCAAGTACAAGCCGCTCTACCCCTTTACTCTCCCAAAACTTAGCACTAGCCCAATTAGTGGTATTAGCCTGTGTACTAAGATGTAAGCTTAAATTGGAATTTATTTCCTGGGAAATTTCCCATACACCGGGATCTGAAAAGAGAATACCGTCTACCCCGATATTTTCTAATTCCCTTAAATAATCAGGGAGTTTAACCAAATCATTATTATGAACAAATATATTAACTGTAATGTAAACCTTAGCCTTGTGATCATGTGCGAACTTAACACCTTCAGTAATTTCCTCCAGTGTGAAATTACCTGCTGATGCACGCAAGCTAAAATCTTTTCCTCCAAGATATACCGCATCTGCTCCATATATAATAGCAATCTTCAATTTTTCTAAATTTCCTGCCGGGGCTAATAGTTCAACTTTTTTCACACTTCATCACCTTACTCTATTTTTCTAACACTAACGGAAACACCATCACCTAAAGGAATGATAGATGTTAATAGTTCAGAATGATCTTTTAGCGTCTCTAGTAAATCTCGAACACGACAGACCATAGTTTTCTTGCGGCGTTCCGGCCAATACATATCAATTACCCAACCATTTAATAAAACATTATCTATTACCAGAACACCACCAGGTTCAAGAAGTGACCATATTTTATTAAAATACTCAGGATACTGCCCTTTTGCAGCATCAATGAAAATAAAATCAAATGTATCATTCAATTTCGGAATAATTTCATTAGCATCTCCATAATATGGTGTTATTATGGATGAGACATCTGCTTCTTCAAAATAGCTACAGGCTCTCTCATATCTATCTTTATCAATTTCAATTGTTGTAATATGCCTATCTTCACAACGGGATGCCATCGCCATACATAAGGCAGAATAGCCAATCCCTGTACCTATTTCAAGAATTCTTTTTGCTTGTTTAATTCCCAAAAGTACTTGTAGAAATTGTCCTACCTCAGGTTTTACAAGTGGGATATACTCTTTTTCGCATTCTTTTTCTATCTTTTCAAAAAAAGAGCTTCTCTCTGGAAGCAAATATTGAATAAAATCAACTATATTTTCAGGAATCTTTATATCTGCCATTAAAACACCTCATGAATTTCATTTTTATCTTAACAAATAATTCTTAATATCCCCCTAGCTTCTTACTTCTGTTATGCTCACCCAATGTAGTTGAAAAGACATGTTCCCCACTATTATCTTTTTTTGCAAAGAAATAATAATAATTAGTATCCACAGGTTCTAGAGCAGCGCAAAGAGAAGCAATTCCAGGATTTCCTATAGGCCCGGGAGGAAGTCCTTTGTTCAAGTAGGTATTGTAAGGAGATTTGATTTCTAAATCCTCAAATAATAGTCTTGTTTTTCTTTCTTTCAATGCGTATTGAACCGTTGCACAAGAATCCAATTTCATTCCTATTTTAAGTCGGTTAAAAAACACAGATGCAACTACTGCTCTCTCTTTATCTAACAAAGACTCCCCTTCAATCATGGAGGCAAGCGTTACGACCTCATGTTGTGATAAGCCAGTCTTATTTTCCGGAAGTTTTTTGTATATATTTTCAAAACGTTTTAGCATCATATTAATAACCTGATCCACTGATATTCCTTTAGCAATTGTATAAGTATCAGGGAATAAATATCCTTCTAGCCTATTATCATTATGAGGTAAATCCTTGAGAAAGGAATAATCAAAATCTCCATTTTTCACAGCTTCCCAAAACTCTTCCTCTGTTGCTATATCATTTTTAACTAATACCTTCACAATCTGACGAAGATCATATCCTTCAGGTATGGTAAATGTTATGGAAATAATCTCACCCTTAATCAGTTTATCCACTATTTGTGGAACATTTAAAGCAGGATTAATAATATATTCCCCAGCTTTAAAATTTTTTATATTTCCAGTAATTCTTGCGTACAAAATAAAGGCACGTACATTTTTTATAAAACCTTTCTCTGCCAAACTATTAGCAATTTGACCAGGAGTAGAACCATATTCTACTAAAAACATTTTATCCTTTCCTTCATCTGAAGTTACTGCACCCAATTGACCATAAATAACAGCACAAAAAGCCATAACTATTAAAAATATAATAACAAATAATCTTGGTGCTCTTCTCACCTTTTTAATACTCTTATTCAAGATAGGATTCATCACCTTATCCCCTTTATTTCAACGAAATTCAAAAAACCTCTTCACTACCATTATTTAATCAATTATACTATATATTTTCCGAAATAAACAATAATATATTTTTGTTCGTCATTCTGATTAATAAATTATGACATATAAAAGGGTCTTTCACCTTTAAGGCAAAAGACCCTTACTATTTACTTATTATTTTTTACTTTTCGTCATCGTCGTAATCCGCATCTTCATCTTCATCTTCATCTTCTGCATCAATCTTTTCCTGCCATATATCTGCTACCTTTTCCCATTCTTCGTCATCTTCGATATCGTAAAGAATGTCTTCATCATTTTCGTCTTTACCTAACTTAAGTATAATTGCTTCAGATTCTTCTTCATCATCTTCTAAAGGCTCTAAAACAGCATACTCTGCTCCGTCAACTTCTAAAACATCAATAAGTGCGAATTCATGCTCCGCTCCATCTTCATCTAACAAAATAACATTATCATTTTCTTCTACCATTTACTCTTCCACCTCTTCCCTATTTTCTTAAAATCATTTTAACCTTCATAATTAATATTGTCAACTTTTTACCGTATGCTATCTAAATATCCCTGTAAAATCATCACTGCTGCTATTTTATCTACAACCTTTTTTCTTTTTTTTCTAGACATATTGCCTTCAATCAATGTTCTCTGAGCAGCTACAGTGGTCAATCTTTCATCCCAATAGACAACTTCTAAAGGATGCTTTTCGGTTAATATCTTAATAAATTTCTTTACTTTTTCTGTTTGAGGTCCGTACGTTCCATTCATATTTCGAGGAAGACCAACCACATACTTTGTAACTTCTTTTTCACTAACAATCTTGGCAATTTGACTAATATCTTCATCAATATTCGTTCTCGTGATAGTAGTTAAGCCTTGAGCTGTCATCCCCAATTCATCACTAACAGCTACCCCAATCCTTACATCACCAACATCTAATCCCATAATACGCAACTTCTAATTATCCCCTTTCAATCCATTCACAAAATCTTTATAGCAAATTCAGGGCACGCTGCTCCGCAATATCTACAGAAAAAGCATCCATCCTTTACTAACTGAGATATAATTACTAAAATAAATATAAAGCCTCACTTCTCGTGAGGCTTTTAAGCTACTTCGTTTCCCTTAAATAAGTACTAACCAACTCTTCAAGCACTTCATCTCGTTCTAACTTTTTAATAAGAGCACGAGCATTATTATGGCTGGTAATATAAGCCGGATCCGCTGAAAGAAGATATCCTACAATCTGATTAATAGGATTATATCCTTTCTCTTTGAGTGCATCATAAACATTTTGCAATACTTCCCTTACAGAAATATCTTCTTCTGTTTTAACTTTAAACATCATAGTTTGATCAAATTTATCATCATTCATTACAAATCACCCCGCATCACAGGTTTACATTACATAAACAAACCCTACTATGTATCTATTCTTTAAAAATATAATATATCCTCTATTTTTACTCATTGTTTTAATAGTGTGATTACAATTTTTTCTGCCACTTGTAAAGCTTCCTCTAATTTTGATACATCTTTAGCACCTGCTTGAGCCATATCAGGTCTTCCACCGCCACCGCCACCAGCAACACTTGCTACTTCTTTAATTATTTTTCCAGCATGAACTCCCTTTTCGATTACATCTTTAGTAACAGCAACAATAAAATTAACCTTATCTTCCATCACCGCACCTAATACTACTATGCCCGATTCAAGTTTTTCCTTAAACATATCAGCCATATTTCTCAAAGCATCCATGTCCCGAGCGTCTACTTGGCTTACCAAAAAAGATACTCCTTGCACTACTATAGCTTTGCTTATAATATCATTAGTTTGCACTTTAGCAAGTCTATTTTCCAATTTTTTCACTTCATTTTCCTTCTGTTTTAATTCTTCAACAATTCCCTGAATACGAAATGACAACTCTGATATAGGGGTTTTTACAATCCCCGCAATCTCTTCCAATATATTCTCTTTTTCTGCTAAATATTTTTCGACTCCTTGTCCAGTTATTGCCTCAATTCTTCTCAAACCTGCACCCACAGCGCTCTCACTAACAATTTTAAAAATACCTACCTGACTTGTATTTTTCACATGCGTTCCGCCGCATAATTCTTTACTGAAATCAGCTATCTTAACGACACGAACAAGATCACCATATTTTTCACCAAAAAGTGCCATTGCCCCAGACTTTTTAGCTTCATCTATCTTCATTTCGGCTACACTTACTTCAAGAGACTCAGCAATTTTTTCATTAACTATTCTTTCAATACTTACCAATTCCTTTGAAGTAATAGCTGTAAAATGCGTAAAATCAAAACGCAACCTTTCTTCTCCTACCGAAGAACCAGCCTGATGAACATGATCCCCTAATACCAGTTGTAAAGCTTTTTGAAGAAGATGAGTTGCTGTATGATTCTTTGCGGTATTTCTTCTAGTAAGTGGATCAACAACCATCTCAACTTTTTCGCCAATTCTCACCAAACCCGAAACAATACCTTGGTGAATTATTTTTCCATCAGGCAATTTTCTTGTACATTCTATATTTATCTTACCGTTTGCAGCAATAATCACACCCTTGTCTCCAGCTTGCCCCCCACCTTCTGGATAAAAAGGTGTATTAGCCACAATCAGATAAACTTTGTCCCCCTCATTTACTTCTGTAAACAAACTTTCGTCCTTAATAATTGCTAAAATTTCCGACTGATCTTCTGTAGTTTCATATCCGGTAAATTTAGTAAAAGGCACGTCACCAGCTAATTTGGTTACAGTCAAAGCAAGATCCCAAGTATTACTACCTTGACGGGCAGCTCGTGCCTTTTCCCTTTGCTCCTCCATAGCCTTGTTAAATCCTTCTAAATCCACTTTTAATCCTGCCTCTTCTGCAATATCTTGTGTTAAATCAATAGGAAATCCAAAGGTATCATAGAGTTTAAAAATATCCTTCCCCGAAATAATATCAAGATTCTTTTCTTTTAATTCATTAACAATTTCCTGAGCTAAATGTATTCCATCATTTAATGTTTCATGAAAACGTTCTTCTTCTATCAGAATTACCTTAGACACATAATCTTCTTTTTCCCTAATTTCAGGATAAGCATTACCCATTAAAGCAACCACCTCAGGTACAAGACTGTGCATAAAAGAATTTTCAATTCCCAAGACCTTGCCAAAGCGAATCGCTCTTCTTAATATACGACGCAATACATATCCTCTTCCCTCATTTCCTGGTAAGACACCATCACTTATAAGAAATGTACAGGCACGTATATGATCAGAAATAACCCTTAAAGGAAACCCTTTAGATCCTTTGTGATATGCAATACCACAAAGCTTTTCAACCGCTTTTAAAATAGGTCTAATTAAATCGGTATCGTAATTACTTTCAACATTTTGTACTACTGAAGTAATTCTCTCCAATCCCATTCCCGTATCAATACTTGGACGAGGTAAGGGCGTCATAATGCCCTCAGCATCCCTGTTATATTGCATGAAAACTAAATTCCAAATTTCTAAATAGCGATCACAATCACATTTTCCAATACCACAATTAGAGCCACAAGAATATTCTTCTCCCCTATCAATATGTACTTCGCTACAAGGTCCGCACGGTCCTGTTTCCCCCATAGACCAAAAATTATCCTTTTCTCCCAATCTAATAATTCTCTCCGCAGGGATAGACGTCAATTCTTGCCATAATTCAAAAGCTTCATCATCATCTTTATATATAGTTATAAATAACTTATCTATAGGTAATTCCATTTCCTTAGTTAAAAACTCCCAAGCATATGTAATTGCCTCTTTTTTAAAATAATCCCCAAATGAGAAATTACCAAGCATCTCAAAGAATGTATGATGGCGTGCTGTCCTGCCAACCGTATCCAAATCATTATGCTTGCCACCCGCTCTAACACATTTCTGAGAAGTAGTTGCCCTACTATAGGGACGTTTCTCCACTCCTAAAAATACATCCTTAAATTGATTCATTCCTGCATTCGCAAACAACAAAGTCGGGTCATTGTAGGGCACAAGTAACGAACTATCAACCCTTGTATGCCCTTTACTTTCAAAATAAGTTAAAAATTTTTCTCTGATTTCATTTCCACTAAGCATCAATTTGACCTCCTCTAAAACTCCAAAAAAACTTCCGAAAATCTTATCCAAAATATTTCTAAAAAAGAAACCCTTACCACCAACATTTTTATGTTAGGGTCAAGAGTCTATCGTTATTCATCCGAATAGCCACTAAACATTCATCCTTTTTTAATTAATATCCCTATATTCCCAACACCATATGTCTGCTTAATTATACGAAACCAACACTTTTTTGTCAACGAATCCTAAATTACTCGTAAATATAGATGCTTGAAAATTACTTTTAAAATCGCAGCCAAAGGAACTGCAATTAGTAGTCCTACAAATCCCCAAAGATAACCACTTGTTAATAACACAAAAATAATCATCAGTGGATGTAATCCTACTGAGCTTCCCAATATTTTAGGTGAAATAATATTGCCTTCTATCTGTTGAACTAAAAGCATAATACCTAGCACATAAATACCAAGCCATTTTGATTTACTCAAAGCAAGTAACACAACGGGAACAGAAGATATAATTGCCCCAAAATAGGGGATGATATTTGTCACACCTACCATAATACCAATAAGAGCTGGGAAATCCATACCTACTAAATACATTCCTGCTGTTGTCATCAAGCCAACTAAAAAAGCAACTATTATACTTCCCTTTAAAAATTTGCGTAAAACACAATCTATTTCCTTAGCAACCAATAAAAATTCATCTCGATAACGGACAGGCATAATTTTTAATATATATTTGCCTATTTTATTAAAGTCTTTTAAAAAATAATAGCTTATAATTGGAGCAATAATAAAATTAAATCCTTGACCTACCAAGCCTATAAGACTTTGAACTAATCCTTGAATAACTCCGAGGGTAATTTGTTCAACCTTTGCAATTGTATCATCTATTACCTGTCTAATACTTTCGGGAATAGAAATCCTACTATAATTATCTTGTATTTCCCAGATAGTTTTCTGCATATATTGAGCATACTCAGGTATTAATTCTATTAATCTATTCAAATCCCTAATCAAATTTGGTACAGCATAAAATATGAATAAAACAATAATCCCCACAAATACAAAGTAAGTGAGAATTATTGCAATATTCTTAGGTATTTTTATATTTTCCAATATCTCCACAAACGGTTCCAAAATATATGCCAAGATAAATCCAATAACAAAAGGTATTAAAACACTTTTTATTAAGAACAAAAAGACAAACAATACCATTAAACTAATTGTCATACCCAATGGGCGAATAAATCGAAACCTCAAATTTCCATCAAGCTCCCATCTTCTTCAACCGAATAGACCCTAGTTTCATCTCCTTGAAATTGATATTCGACAAAACAATTCCAACAATAATACTGCTCAACGCCTACTTTTCCTACAGAGCTACTACCACACAATGGACATTTCATTCGTAACGCACCTCCGATTTTTAAATGAACTTATTTACTATAATCGTATCCTTACCCCAAGTTATAACATCTGAAGTAGCTATGATTTTACGTCCTATAAAAACATCCTTTAAATAACCATCTGATACTTCCAGCCCTAAAATACTACCATCTTTTTCCTCTATAACAATATCTGAAACAATTCCTAAATTATTTCCGATAGATGTTAAAACAGTTTGCCCTACCCTTGCACAATTTTCTACCCAATTACTTTGTCCCTCTAACATTTTCATTAAATCTTGTTTAATCATAATTGCATCTTTGCCAATTCTACCAAGAGAATTTAATGGAATATAATATAATTCATCCTCCAAAGACACCATATAAATTCCTTGAATTTGTTCATGACTTACAGTTTTAAAATCAGAAACATATCCCAAATGTCTACCACTTATAATATCTATAACAGGAAGATTTTTTACTTCACGTCCTTTTCTCATACACTATATTATTACCAATAGAACAAAAAAAATGCAAAAAGTTATTTTTGCATTTTAATCAAGCCCCACTTTAACTCACATCTCCATTATTATTACACTATCTTCTCCATCTATTTCTTCAATTTTTACGTGTATAAGCTCTTTGCTAGATGTAGGAACATTTTTACCAATAAAATCAGCACGAATAGGTAACTCCCTATGTCCTCTGTCCACAAGAACAGCTAATTGAATAGACCGAGGTCTTCCCATATCCATAATAGCATCCAGAGCAGCCCTCACCGTTCTCCCAGTGTATAAAACATCATCTATGAGTATAATCCTTTTACCACTAATATCAAATGGTATTTCCGTAGCATGCACCACAGGTTGATCACTCAAGGTCGTAAGGTCATCTCGATACAAAGTAATATCTAATTTAGCTACAGGAACTTCTGTCCCTTCTATTTTATAAATGATATTAGCCAACCGTTCAGCCAACGGCACGCCTCTTCTTCTAATTCCAACCAAAATAATATTATTAATGCCTTTATTTTTTTCTATTATTTCATGTGCTATACGAGTTAATGACCTTCTGATTCCGTCACAATCCAAGATCTGTGTTTTTTCCTTCATCATTAAAATAACATCTCCTCTCTCCTAATTCTTAATTTCTCTATTCTTTATTTAAAAATTCACTGCCCAAACTTTTTAAGACATTAATAAAATTCTCGGGTGGTCTTGCAGAAAACTCAAGGAACTTTTGAGTACGAGGATGAATAAATCCCAAAACTCCTGCATGCAATGCTTGCCCATTTAAACCAAGTTGTGATTTTCGGTGACCATATTTGTTATCCCCCACCAATGGATGATTAATATAATTCATGTGAACTCTAATTTGATGAGTTCTCCCTGTTTCAAGACAGCATTTAATCAATGTATGATTCTGTAATCTTTCTAGTACCCAATATTTTGTTAACGCATGCTTGCTATTTTTGGTAACAACCGCCATCTTTTGACGCTCCTTAAGATCACGTCCAATTGGTGCATCAATAATACCGCCTGGTTCCGTAACAATTCCCTCAACTAATGCTAGATATTCCCGTTTCACACTATGTTCATTAAATTGACCTGCTAACACTTGATGAGCAAAATCATTTTTTGCAATAACCAAGAGCCCAGATGTATCCTTATCTATTCTATGAACAATCCCCGGTCGTAAAACCCCATTAATTCCTGATAAATCATGACAATGATATAAAATCGCATTAACAAGAGTTCCTGTATAATTGCCATGTGCAGGATGAACCACCATATTTTGAGACTTATTAACTACAACTAAATCGCCATCCTCATAAACAATATCTAGAGGTATATCCTCCGCTATTACAAAAAGAGGCTCGGGCTCAGGAATATTACAGGTAATTAAATCGCTTCCTTTTATTTTATAATTTGCTTTAACTGC
>JAQUGH010000073.1 GCA_028684195.1 Clostridia bacterium
TTATTATAGCATATCATACAACAAAATACAACACATACAACAAACTTTTTTTAATATTTGACATAAAAAAAGCCGCCGTTAAGCGGTCTTGGTATATTTATTAAGTTGTGAACTGTCGAAAACCCGAATATAAAAAACAAAATATAAAAAAATAATTTGTCTGTAGGAATGATTTTATGTTATAATCAACATTGTTGTAGAAAAACACACGTTGTCGGATTTATTCCAGGGTGCCATATTGGTTTGGGGTAAAGATGATGGTGGCGGAGGAAAAAACCGTGAGAGAGGAGGTGTAATGATGTCTGTCATCTCTATGAAACAGTTGTTGGAGGCTGGTGTGCATTTTGGACATCAGACTAGACGTTGGAACCCTAAGATGTCTACATATATATTTACTGAGAGAAATGGTATATATATTATTGATCTTCAAAAAACAGTAAAAAAGGTTGAAGAAGCGTATGAATTTATTCGTAGCGTAGTGTCAGAGGGAAAAAACGTACTATTTGTTGGTACAAAAAAGCAGGCGCAAGAAACTGTTAAGGAAGAAGCAGAACGTTGTGGGATGTTTTACATTAATGAACGTTGGCTTGGTGGAACACTGACAAACTATAAGACAATTCAAAAAAGGATACAACGTCTTAAGAAACTAGAAAAAATGGAATCTGATGGAATATTTTCTGTTTTACCAAAGAAGGAAGTTGCGGGATTAATGGGAGAAGCAGAAAAGTTAAAAAGATTCCTTGGTGGAATTAAAGATATGCCTGATTTACCTGGTGCTTTGTTTATTATAGATCCTCGTAAAGAGCATATAGCGATAGCGGAAGCACGTCGCCTTGGCATTCCAGTTGTTGCAATAGTAGATACTAACTGTGATCCGGATGAAATAGATTATGTAATTCCTGGAAATGACGATGCGATTAGGGCTGTGAAACTGTTAGCTTCAATGGTTGCTGATGCAGTATTGGAGGCTAATCAGGGTCAAGTTGGTGATGAAGTAAGTGAAGAAGAAGGATTAGATAAAGAATAAAAACCAAAGGGTGACGGAGGGGAAATGACCCTTTGGTCACCTTTTTTAATATTTAAGAGAAAATAATATTAATTCAAGTTGATTATTGGTATAATACAGAATGTATTGAGTATTAGGAGGCGAAAAATATGATTACTATGGAAATGGTAAAAGAGTTACGTGAACGTACCGGGGCTGGTGTACTGGATTGTAAAAAAGCATTAACTGAAAAGAACGGCGATAAGGAAGAAGCTATAAAATATTTACGAGAAAAAGGTTTAGCTGCTGCTGCAAAAAAAGCAGGTCGTATTTCTGCAGAGGGTATAGTGGAATCATATATTCATGGAGGAGGGAAAATAGGGGTTTTATTGGAACTTAATTGTGAGACTGATTTTGTGGCTAAGACATCTGCATTCAAGCAACTTGCGAAGGACATAGCTATGCAAATTGCTGCTTCTCGTCCGGAATTTGTGAGCAGAGAGGATGTTCCTGCGGATGTTGTTGAAAAGGAAAAACAAATAATTAGAACACAAGCTTTAAACGAAGGTAAACCTGAAAAAATTGTGGATAAAATGACAGAAGGTAGAATAGATAAATATTATAAAGAGATATGTCTTTTGGAACAGTTATATATTAAGGATAATGATAAAACTGTTCAGCAGGTGATAGTTGAAAAAATTGCTCAAATAGGTGAGAATATAAATATTCGTAGATTTGCTCGCTATGAATTAGGTGAGGGGTTAGAAAAAAGGCAAGAAAACTTTGCTGAAGAGGTTATGGCACAGATAAATAGTTAATTAACTATTTAATGTTTTGACGATAGTTTTTTAATAAAGAGAACACATGGTGTTCTCTTTATTAAAGTGATTTACTTTTGAGAGATGCTTTTAACATGCAAAAGAGGTATTTTGTTTACTTATGTAGAATTTTTCAAAGAGCGGGGGATGTCGTTATATGCTAAAATCCGAATATAAACGAGTTGTGATTAAATTAAGTGGGGAAGCGTTGGCCGGAAGTCAAGGTTTCGGTCTTGAACATAAAATACTGGATTCTATTTCACGACAAGTAAAAGAAGTTGTAGATATGGGAATAGAAACTGCTATTATAGTTGGCGGAGGGAATATTTGGAGAGGAGTGTCAGGAAGTGCACGTGGTATGGATAGGGCAACTGCGGATTATATGGGGATGCTTGCTACCGTGATGAATGCACTTGCTTTACAGGATGCGTTAGAAGCCAATGACGTAAATACTAGAGTGCTTTCTGCAATTGAGATGAGACAGGTGGCTGAACCATACATCAGAAGAAGGGCGATGAGACATTTAGAGAAGGGTCGTGTTGTTATTTTTGCAGCAGGAACAGGAAATCCGTATTTTTCCACTGATACGACCGCCGCTTTAAGAGCTGCAGAAATAGAAGCTGAGATAATTCTTATGGCAAAGAAAGTTGATGGAGTGTATGACTGTGATCCAATGAAATATCCTAATGCAAAAAAATACACAACATTAGATTATATTGATGTGGTGAATAAAGGTCTTGGGGTTATTGATTCTACTGCTGCAACGTTGTGTATGGATAATAAAATACCGCTGATTGTATTTAGTATTTTAGAAGAGGGAAACATAAAAAAAGTAATTATGGGCGAAAAAATAGGAACTTATATAGGGAGGTAAAAGTATGCTAAAGGATATAATTTTTGAAACTGAGGAGAAAATGAAAAAGACAATTGAAGCTATGAAAAAAGAATTATCAACAATGCGGGTAGGTCGTGCAAATCCGTCAATTTTAGAAAAAATTCAAGTTGAATATTATGGAACAATGACACCTGTCAATCAAGTAGCTAATATTTCGGTTCCGGAGCCAAGACTCATAATCGTGCAACCTTGGGATAAAACATTAGTAGCACAGGTTGAAAAAGCTATTTTAAAATCAGATTTAGGTCTAAATCCCAGTAATGATGGAAGCATTATTCGTATCGCTATTCCTCAGTTAACCCAAGAAAGAAGATTGGAATTAGTTAAGGTTGCAAAAAAGAAGGCAGAAGATACTAGAGTAAATATTAGAAATATTCGTCGGGATGCTAATGATAACATAAAGGTTATCGAGAAAGATAAAATAGTTTCTGAAGATGATGCTAAAAAGGGGCAGGATGACATTCAAAAGTTAACTGATAAGTATATAAAAGAGCTTGATGGTGTTTTGAATATAAAAGAAAAGGAGATTATGGAAGTATAAAGTGGAAGATTATATTTTATTATTAGGAAAAAATGAAGAATATTTGCGTGAATTTATGTTAAAAAATAGTAGTATTAAATATAAGATTAGTTATACTAAAGATACGAAGCATAAGGAAGAGAAAGTTGAAGGCAAGGTCATTCGGATAAAAAATACAGATGGTGTTTTAGACGTTCTCTTTGGTTTTTTTTCTGTGCCTAATTTTAATTAATAAAATATCCCCTCAATGAGGGGATATTTCGTAAGGGGATAAATCAAAAATGTTTCATCATATCAAAAATTTTTTTGTAAAGAAACCAACTATTGTTACTAAAGAGGATATTCTAAAGGATCCGCTTCCACAACATATTGCTATTATAATGGATGGTAATGGACGATGGGCTAGTAGTAAAGGATTCCCTCGAATTGCAGGTCATAGAGCAGGCGCAGAAAACCTGAGAAAAATTATTGAATTGTGCGGTGATTTAAAGATTCATTATTTCACTGTTTATGCGTTTTCTACTGAAAACTGGAAAAGACCAAAAGAAGAAGTAGATGCGCTAATGTCCTTATTGGTTGAGTACATTGAAACAGAACTGGATGTATTGAAGAAAAATGGAGTTAAAATAAAAATAATTGGTAATGTTGAAGAACTTCCTAATAAAGCCCAATTACAAATAAGAAAAGCAGAAAAAGAAACTAGTATCAACAGTAAATTGTTTCTTCAAATCGCATTGAATTATGGTGGGAGAAGGGAAATTATAGATGCTGTTAAAGGTATTGTACGTGATACTGCTAGTGGTCAGCTTCAGTTGGATGACATAGACGATAACACATTTTCAAAGTATTTGTACACGGTAGATGTTCCGGATCCCGATTTACTTATTCGTACTGCAGGAGAAAAACGAATAAGTAACTTTCTATTGTGGCAGTGTGCCTATACTGAATTTTGGGTTACGAGTGTATATTGGCCAGAGTTTAGTTCTAAACATTTTTATATGGCTATTGATGAGTTTCAACGTCGACATCGTCGATTTGGTGGGCTATAATAACTAAATAGAGATAGTAATAAAAAGTTGGTGAAAAGTTGTGTTGTTAAAGAGAATATTAAGTGCACTTATAGGAATCCCATTGTTTGTTTTGGTAATATATAAAGGTGGAATATACTTATTATTGACAGTATTTATTTTAGCTATATTGGCATTATTGGAATTCAAAAATATTATTAAAAAATCAGAATGCAAGGTATTTCCTGTTTTGTTGTGGATGGGTGCTTTTTTAATACCTTTAGAATATATGATTGAGAATAAATATATTGTTTATGCAATTATTTTTTATTTTGTGTTTTGTCTATTATTCTATATATTTTATTTTCCAAAATATACACCCATAGATTTATCTTTTACACTTTTTGGAGCCATGTATGTATCTCTTGGTTTTTTTCACCTTTTACTATTGAGAAATTTACAATTTGGGTTTTGGCTAGTAATTTACGTTTTTGTTATTGTATGGAGTACAGATACTGGTGCATATTTTATTGGTAGCTATTTAGGAAAACACAAATTAGCTCCTGCGCTTAGTCCTAGTAAAAGTTGGGAAGGATTTTTTGGTGGACTAGTGGTAAGTACATTGATGGTATATCTTTTTAATAGGAGCGTATCAATTACTGGAGAGGGAACACTTATGTTAATAGCACCTATTGTTTCTATAGCGGGACAGTTAGGAGATCTTTTTGAAAGCTCATTAAAAAGATTTGCTAAGATAAAGGATTCAAGTAATATTATACCGGGGCACGGAGGAATATTAGATCGTTTTGATAGTACCTTGTGGGCGGCTCCTGTTACGTATTATTTGTTCATCTTAATTGAAAGGTTGGTGTGATATGAACCCTGAGATTGAGCGCTATAGTAAGATATTGTTAAAAATAGGTATTGCCTTAATATTAATGATAACTCTTTATTTTGCGTTTCTTTATTTTGTTCCTATGTTTTTTGATGTTAGTGGTTTTATTTTGAAGGGATTATTACCAATAATTATTGCAGTCGTTCTAGCCATCTTAATAGATCCAATTGTTTGTCTGCTTGAAGAAAAAAAAGGAATAGAGAGAGGAATAGCTACAGCTGTAGTATTGTTTTTATTTCTTCTTATTATATCTGTGTTTTTGTTATTTGTGATATCTAGACTTGTTGTTGAACTTTCTAATTTGTACAAACAACTTGAAACGCAAAATTTATACGAATATTTTCTTAATACAATTGATTTTGTAAAAAACTATTTGTATAGTAATCCTCTTCCTCAAGAGGCTCAAGAAGCTTTACATAATAGCGTTAATACAATGGTTGATGAGACAGCAAATATTATTGTTGTAATAAGTAATTTTTTGTTTGGCTTTTTATCAGGGTTGCCTGGTGTCGTGACTATTGTGATTGTGTCTGCTATTGCAACGTTTTTTATTAGTCGAGATAAAGTTCAAATCACACGATTTTTCTTTAATAGTATACCTAGTAAATTTGTAAAACCAATTAATATATTAATTGGTGAGGTTAATGGTGCGCTTATAGGTTTCTTTAGAGCACAGCTAATTTTGATAAGTGTTACTACGATACTAACAAGTATTGGACTTTATATTATTAATGTTGATTATGCAATTACTATAGGTATGATTGCAGGATTTTTAGATCTTTTGCCTATAGTAGGACCTAGTGCAGTATTCTTACCTTGGGCGTTAATACAAATTATTACAGGTAAATATAAGTTAGGAGTAGCCTTGTTAATTATTTATGGTATAGTGATTGGTGTTCGTCAGTTGATTGAACCTAAAATACTATCTAATAATATTGGGTTACATCCTTTGACAACTTTATTAGCACTTTATCTTGGGTTAAGATTTATTGGTATATGGGGAATTATCGTGGGACCTTTTGTTATTATTGTAATAAAAGGGATCACAAAAGGATTAAAACAGCAATAATAGGAACAGGAGTGTGGCATTTAATGAAGAAAATAGTTATATTAGGTTCGACTGGTTCCATTGGAAAACAAACATTACAAGTAATTGATGAGTTTCCTGATAAATTTAAAGTAATAGGATTAGCCGCAGGCTCGAATGTTGAATTGATGGCTAGTCAAATCAAAAAATATAAACCTAAGTATGTATCTTTAAGTTTAGAAAAAAATGTGGGTATTTTAAAAGATATGTTAGACAATAATATTGAAGTGCTTTCAGGGGCAAATGGTTTGTTAGAGTTGGCACAAATTGATGAGGCCGATATTATTGTGGTAGCAGTTAATGGTATTCATGGTCTTAGACCAACCTTAGCGGCTCTTGATAAAGGAAAGACTGTTGCCCTTGCAAATAAAGAAACGATTGTTACAGCAGGTTCTATGGTTATGGAAAAGTCCAGACAAAATGGAGCGAAAATACTTCCGGTTGATAGTGAACATTCCGCAATATTCCAATGTCTGGAAGAAAAAAATCAAAGATCCGTAGATAAGCTTATATTAACAGCTTCTGGTGGACCATTCTTAAATTATTCCTTTGAAGAGTTAAAAAGAGTTACACCCAAGATGGCATTGAGTCATCCTAACTGGAGTATGGGGGCTAAAATAACTGTAGATTGTGCAGGATTAATAAATAAGGGGTTAGAAGTGATTGAGGCTCATTGGCTTTTTAAGATGCCTTATGAATCAATTGAGGTTGTTGTACATCCCCAAAGTGTTATTCACTCCATGGTACAATATGATGATGGGTCTGTTTTAGCTCAGCTTGGTTGTGCAGATATGAGAATTCCTATTCAGTATGCTCTTACTTATCCAATGAGGATAAAAAATACTTTTCCTAAGCTTGATTTTTACAAGATTAACGCGCTGACGTTTGAAAAACCAAATTTAGAAAAATTCCCGGGTTTAGCTTTGGCTATTGAGGCAGGAAAAGTAGGAGGAACAATGACTATAGTATACAATGGAGCTAATGAAGAAGCTGTTCATTTGTTTTTAGAGGGTAAAATTGGTTTTACCGAGATACCCCAAATTATAGGAAGGGTAATGTTTATGCACAAATCTTTGGAGAAATATAATCTTGATGATATACTAGAAATTGATAAATGGTCTCGTATAAAAGCAAGAGAAATTTCAATTAGTATTAAGGGAGGGATATAATTGCAAACAGCTATTGTTTCGATAATTGTATTTAGTGTGTTGATTTTAGTGCATGAGTTTGGTCATTATGCTGTGGCCAAATTAGCCGGTGTTAGAGTTGAGGAATTCAGTCTTGGGATGGGAACTAAGATTGTAGGGAAAAAATATGGAGAAACGTTATATAGTATTAGAGCTTTACCTTTGGGTGGATATTGTAAAATGACAGGTGAAAATGTTGAGGGAAATGAGGAGCAGAACGATCCAAAAAGGTTTGACAAGAAACCGCTTTGGGCTAGAGTTGCTATTGTTATTACTGGTCCTTTGATGAATTTTTTTCTTGCTGTAGTTATATTTATCATTATATTTACGACTTTAGGTGTGCCCAATGATTTTCAAAATATTATTGGTAAGGTTATGGATGGTAAGCCGGCCCAATTAGTTGGAATACAGGAGGACGACAGAATAGTTAGTGTAAATAATAAGCCAGTTGAAGGGTGGAATGAATTGGTTGATTTAATTAGAAATAGTTCGGGTAATGAATTACATCTTGAGATTGAACGTGGCAACGAGATTTTAATAAAAGATGTTGTTCCTCAATATGATAAAAATAATAAGGTAGCGTTGCTTGGAATATCTCCCAAAGAACTGAAGTATGAGCAGGTGGGTTTTTTTACAGGAGTTATAGAAGGATTTACATATACATTTAAATTAACGGTTAATATGGTGGAGCAGGTGGGACTTCTTATTGCAAGAAAAATTCCTTCAGAGGGTGTTACAGGTCCAGTAGGAATAATTAAGATAATTGGAGAACAGGCGAGCTTTGGAATAATTAATTTAGCAAATCTAACTGCAATAATTTCTATCAACCTAGGTTTAATAAACTTATTTCCTATTCCGGCTTTAGATGGTGGTAGATTGTTTTTCTTTGTAATTGAAGGTATACGGGGGAAAAAAGTAAATCCCGAAAAAGAGGGTATGGTACATTTTATCGGGTTTGTATTGCTTATGGCTTTGATGATTTTTATAACATGGAAAGATATTCTTCGCATTATATAATTAATAATAATAAGCTATGCGGATAAAAAAATATAAGTATTGGAGGAGCAATTATGATGATTGTACGAAGATTAACCCAAAACATTAACATTGGAAATGTCGGTTGTGGACATCTTTATCCTATTACCATTCAATCAATGACAGATACTGATACTGAAAATGTTGAAGCTACTCTTAGTCAGATAGAAAGATTAGCTAAAGCAGGATGTGAAATTGTAAGAGTAGCAGTACCTGATGAGGAAGCTGGGAAAGCATTAGGTAAAATTGTGACAAGGTCTGCAATACCTGTTATAGCAGATATACATTTTGATTATAAATTAGCATTACAAGCTTTGGAAAGTGGAGTTGATGGACTTAGAATTAATCCAGGAAATATTGGAGCAGCATGGAAAGTGAGACAAGTTGTAAAAGAGGCTAAAGAGAGAAAAATACCCATAAGAATCGGGGTTAATGGTGGGTCATTGGAAAAATCTATAGTAGAAAAGTATAATGGACCTTCTGCACAAGGAATGGTAGAGAGTGCTTTGATTCATGTCCATTTGTTAGAAGAGTTGGATTTTGACTTAATAAAATTATCCTTGAAGTCATCAAATGTACCTATGATGTTGGAGGCTACTAGGAAAATTGCCAAATTAACCCCATATCCCTTACATTTGGGAGTTACAGAAGCAGGACTTCCTAAAGCTGGTGCAATTAAATCTTCTATAGGGATTGGTATTTTATTGTCAGAAGGAATTGGAGATACCATTAGGGTTTCACTAACCGGTGATCCTGTGCAGGAGGTAATCGTTGCTAAAGAAATATTACGAACATTGGGGCTTGCTAAAAGAGGTGTAGAAATAATATCTTGTCCTACTTGTGGTCGCTGTAAAATTGATTTGTATTCGTTAGCACGTAAGGTAGAAGAAAAATTAGTTAATATTGATTTTCCATTAAAGGTTGCAGTTATGGGCTGTGCAGTAAACGGACCTGGAGAAGCTAGGGAAGCGGATGTAGGTGTGGCAGGTGGAAAAGGGGAAGGCTTGCTTTTTGCAAAAGGGGAAATAATAAGAAAAGTACCAGAAGATGAATTAGTACAAGCTTTATGGGAAGAAATAGAGAAAATAGTGAAGTGAGGTTCTAGAGTATGTATTTTAGCAAATTATTTGTGCCAACATTAAGAGAGGTTCCTGCTGAAGCTGAGGTTATCAGTCATCAGTTATTAGTTAAGGCAGGCTTTATTCGTAAGTCTTCTACGGGAGTGTATACATATTTACCTTTAGCTCAGAAAGTGTTACATAAAATAACAGCAATAGTTAGAGAAGAGATGGATAAAGCAGGTGGGCAAGAGATTATCATGCCTGTTATACAACCCGCTGAATTGTGGTTGGAG
Organism: Clostridia bacterium; assembly: GCA_028684195.1. Taxonomy (GTDB): domain Bacteria; phylum Bacillota; class Peptococcia; order DRI-13; family DTU073; genus JAQUGH01. Next base: position 9,784 of record JAQUGH010000073.1, read on the forward strand.
TCAGGAAGATGGGATGTATATGGTAAAGAATTATTTAGATTGAAAGATAGGAATGAGAGGGATTTTTGTTTGGGACCTACCCATGAAGAGGTTATAACAGATTTAGTTAGAGCTAACGTTAATTCCTATAGGCAGCTGCCCTTAATGCTGTATCAGATTCAGAATAAATATAGAGATGAACGTAGACCTCGTTTTGGATTAATGAGAGGTCGTGAGTTTATTATGAAGGATCTATATTCGTTTGATAGAGATGAAGAAGGACTTAATATTAGTTATAAAAAAATGTATGACGTTTATACGAAAGTATTTAAGCGTTGTGGTTTAGATTTTCGTCCTGTACTAGCTGATGCCGGTGCAATTGGCGGAAATAGTACGCATGAATTTATGGTGATGGCTGAATCTGGGGAAGCGCAGATAGTGTATTGTCCTGATTGTGATTATGCTGCTAATGTGGAAATTGCTAAATGTATTCCTGAAGAAAATAAGCAAGAATCTGCCAAAAACATAGAAAAAGTAAAAACACCTCAAAAGAGATCAATTGAGGAGGTTTCGGAATTTCTAAATCTTCCTGCTAAGAAGTTTATTAAGACCCTCTTTTATCAAGCTGATGAAGAAGTAATAGCAATTTTGGTTAGAGGGGATAGAACCATAAATGAAATTAAATTACAAAGACTACATC
>JAQUGH010000235.1 GCA_028684195.1 Clostridia bacterium
AATCCTAAATTTCAAGCTAGTTTAAGTATTATTGATCCAAGTCTCACCTATACTATGTCTTCAAAGTTAACAGCAGCTGTAGGAATGGATGCTTTAACACATGCAGTGGAATCTTATACATCTTTAACGGCAAATGAGGTTACGAGGGCTTTAGCAATCAAAGCGATAGACTTAATAATTGGTAATCTAATGAATGCAGTTAAGGATGGTTCTTCAAAAGAAGCTAGGAAAAATATGGCGTTGGGTAGTATGATTGCAGGTATGGCGTTTGCTCAGACAGGAGTTGGAGGAGCTCATGCTATATCTCATCCTTTAGGTGCTATATTTAATATTCCTCATGGAGTAGCCTGTGCGTTGTTATTACCGGAAATTATTAATTTTAATAGTAAAAACTGCAAGGACAAGTATGACGAGATCAGGATGGCTGTAGGAATTAAAGGCGAATTTTCAACATTTATTAGGGAAATGATTAAAGAGATGCCTCTGCCTAAGACTTTATTAGAGGTAGGTTATAAAAAAGGAAGTGAAGAAAGGATTGTTGCTAGTACCTTTGATTCACGGTCTATTAAAAATAACCCAAGAAAAGTTGAAGAGAAAGACGTTATTAAAATTATTGAAAAATGTCTCTAATCTAAGTATGTCTTTAATACTGTTGAAGTAAGCAGTAAAATATCCCTCATCAATAAGAGATGAGGGATATTTTACTGCTCTTTTAGAAAAATCCATAAAATATTGGCTTAGTACCTTTGTGTTTATTATAGTTTGGTAGTTTTAATAACAGCAACCTCCAAAGAAACTAGGAAATAGCAAGAAGACAAGAATAATCAGGAAGAATGTAGAAAATCCTCTGCGTGATCCATAGCCAGAACCTCCATAACCAAATCCGCCAAATCCAAATTGGTTTACTTCGTTGGTTTCATCCTCTTTACAAGGACAATAGCCTGGTCCATAACCGTAACCTGGATAATTTCCGTAACCAGGGCAACAACCTGGACCATAACCACATCCTGGACCGCAACCCGGATAATTTCCATAACCGGGACCGTAACCACAACCTGGTCCATATCCATAACCGGGATAACAAGGACCATAAAAACACCCCGGCGTAGCTGGACCACCTTCTGGATTGTAGTGGCTATCTTGTTTATCTGTACCGTACATTGTGATTTCCTCCTTTGCTTTTTCAAAATTGTGGATATGAATTATTAATATGAAATAAATTCATATCTGTTGTATTTTATGAAATATGTCCATAAATGGTGACGCAATTAAAGGAACCTCAAAAGAGGTTCCTTTAATTTCTTTTTTAATAACAGCAACCACCGAAGAATCCTGGGAACAATAAGAGTAACAAAATAACTAAAAAGAAAACAGAGAATCCACGACGTGGACCATAACCAGGGCCACAACCGGGAGCACAACCAGGCTTAGTAATTTCAGCCATAATGATATCCTCCTTTAGTTTTGGATAGAGTGTAAAACACTCTTCATGATGATATAGTATGTGTTTAAGAATTAGTTTGTGCAAGCTTATTGATGATATATTCAAAAGAAGTTTAACTTTATTCAGCACATGCTAATAATGTAATAGAGAATGAATGTTGCATAGATTAATATAGAGTAATTAATAGATATTCAGAATTAAGAATGATATACTTATATATGGTTGAGTAAGAATAAGGGAGGAATATAGGGAAGTAATGAAAAGTGATATAGAAATAGCTCAAGAAGCGAAAATGAAAAATATTAAGGATATTGCGCAAGGAATAGGGATAGAAGAAGAGAATCTTAATTACTTTGGTAAATACAAGGCAAAAATTGATTATAGCCTTGTCAAAGAAATGGAAAATAGAAAAGATGGAAAAGTTATTTTAGTTACTGCAATTAATCCTACTCCGGCTGGCGAGGGGAAGACTACAATTACAGTAGGTTTGGGAGATGCTTTAAATCAGTTGGGGAAAAAATCTATAATATGCCTAAGGGAACCATCCTTAGGTCCTGTGTTTGGCTTGAAAGGAGGAGCGGCAGGTGGAGGATATGCTCAGGTAGTACCTATGGAGGATATCAATCTCCACTTTACAGGGGATATTCATGCTATTGGAGCGACCAATAATCTTCTTGCTGCAATATTAGATAATCATATTTATCAAGGCAATGAACTTAATATAGATTCTAGAAAAATAACTTGGCGTAGGACTTTAGATATGAATGATAGGCAGCTTAGATTTATTGTGAATGGATTAGGTGGCAGAACTAACGGAGTTCCTAGAGAAGATGGTTTTGATATTACTGTGGCTTCTGAAATAATGGCTGTCTTTTGTTTAGCAAAAGATATAAAAGATCTTAAGGAAAGATTAGCCCGAATAGTAGTTGCTTATACGTATGAAGGAGCTCCTGTTACCGTCAAAAATCTTAAAGCACAAGGAGCACTTGCTGTACTGTTAAAAGATGCTTTTAATCCTAATCTTGTTCAGACGTTAGAAGGAACCCCGGCGTTTATTCACGGAGGAC
>JAQUGH010000074.1:0-5342 GCA_028684195.1 Clostridia bacterium
TCATTTTCAACAAGGGGATTTTTTGAATTTAAAAAGCAAAAAAAAATATGGCTACATTATTTGTAATCCACCTTATGGAGAACGATTAGAAAATGAGGATGCGGTGGAACGTATATATGAAGATATGGGGAAAGTTTTTGGGGAACTTGATACATGGTCTTATTATGTAATAACATCGAATCCAAGATTTGAGGCACTATTTAATCGAAAGTCTGATAAAAACAGAAAACTTTATAATGGGAGGATAGAGTGCCATTATTATCAATTTTTTGGACCAAAACCACCTAGAGAAAAAGAAAATTTTGATTGACAACGGTTAAATACACTGATAAACTGATATATAAAATATATGCAAATAAAAAATTGAATAAATTCTCTTATCTAGAGAGGTGGAGGGACGGGCCCAATGAAACCCGGCAATCGTTTGGTGTTAGCCAGATTGGTGCCAATTCCTGCAGAATTGATAATTCTGAAAGATGAGAGCCCTGTAATGATATTAAGGGCCTCTTCTTTTGAAGAGGCTATAATAATATATTAGTAATTAGAATGAAGTTTCATTTTATGTAATTTGTATTTTGAAAAAGAGTTCATGACATGAGGAGGTAAAGTATGATTGTAGAGCGTACATACAAGGAAATTAATGAACGAATTAAGGCAGGAAAAGCTGTAGTATTAACGGCAGAAGAAGTAATTGGCAAGGTTAAAGAAAAGGGTATTATTCAGACTGCTAAGGAGGTAGATGTAGTTACCACAGGGACGTTTGGTCCCATGTGTTCATCTGGTCTTTTTTTGAATTTTGGTCATACTAAACCACGTATGAGAATGAGCAAGGTTTGGTTGAATGAGATACCTGCTTATGCAGGTATCGCAGCTGTTGATGCTTTTCTTGGAGCTACGGAGCTTTCGGAGCAGGATCCATGTAACACGAATTATCCCGGCGAATTTCGTTATGGAGGCGGTCATGTTATAGAGGATTTGGTTGCCCGAAAAACTGTGAAATTAAGAGCTACAAGTTATGGTACGGATTGTTATCCTCGTCGTGAATATGAAAAAGATATTACGCTTGATTCCATAAATGAAGCTATTTTATTTAACCCTAGAAATTGTTATCAGAACTATAGTTGTGCAATTAATACTACGGAAAAGACGATTCATACATATATGGGAACATTAAAACCCCATATAGGTAATGCATCTTATTCAACATCGGGTCAATTAAGTCCACTGCTTAAAGATCCCTATTTTAAAACAATTGGTGTTGGGACACGTATATTTTTAGGTGGAGGAACAGGTTATGTGGTTTGGAACGGTACTCAGCATTTTCCCGGGTTTTTGAAAGATAAAGAAAGCGGAAAGCTTACAGGAGCGGGAGGAACACTTGCGGTTCTTGGCGATCTAAAACAAATGAATGCTCGGTGGCTTAGGGGTGTAAGCATGCGTGGTTATGGGGCTAGTTTAGCAGTAGGGATAGGGCTGCCAATTCCTATACTAAATGAAGAAGTACTTGAGTATGCAGCTAAATCAGATGAGGAACTGTATGCACCTATTGTTGATTATGGGGATGCCTATCCGAACTTGAGATCTGAGGACTTGGGGTGTGCCAGTTATGCTCAGCTTAAAAAAGGCAGTATAAAAGTAAAAGGGAAAGATGTACCTGCTACACCAATGAGCAGTTATCCAAGGGCTGTAGAAATAGCAGGAACTTTAAAAAAATGGATTCAAAAGGGAGATTTCCTGTTAGGGGAACCTACTCAGTTATTACCGGGTCCGGGGGAGAACGATTGTTAAGCAGTTGGTTAGTTGGTCAGTTGGACAGTTGGACAGGAAAAGCAATGGTTAAACCATCGTTAAACAATCGTTAAACCATTGTTCAACTATTGTTAGAAATAACGGGGTCAGGCTTTTATAATTTTATAACTTTGTTAAACGATAGTTAAGCGGTTGGTTAGTTGGTTAGTTGGACAGGAAAAGCAATGGTTAAACCATCGTTAAACCATTGTTCAACTATTGTTCAACGATTGTTAATTAGAAATAAGGAGTTGAGGTATATGGCACCGAAAAAAATTGTATTGCGTTTTGCAGCAGATACATCGGATAAACCTATTATTTATCATCTTGCGAAGGAATATGACCTTATGGTTAATATACTCAAAGCTTCAATTAATCCTCATAAAGAAGGTACTATGGTAATGGAGCTTACGGGGTCTCGTTATGAAGAGGGAATTGAATTTCTAAGGCAACAAGGAATAACTGTACACCCTTTGACACAAGAGGTAGTTAGAAATGAGGATAGATGTACACATTGCGGAGCTTGTACTGCACATTGTCCTACTAATGCCCTCTATATTGAACGTCCTTCTATGGAGGTTAAGTTTAATGGGGATGAATGTATTGTTTGTTTGATGTGTGTCGATGTTTGTCCTGTTCATGCGATGGAGGTTAAAATATAAGTGGAGTATCAGTCTAGGGAATATCGCAAATTGCATAAAACGGAAGATCTTCAGCATTTTCAAGTTGTTGTTGGGGAAACGGACTTGGATATAGGTATAAAGAAGGAACGGTATGACGCTGATGTTAAGAAGAAGTTGGAACTTCATATTTGTAACTTACGAAGGGTTATAGAAGAATATATTAAAAAATACCCGGAATTTTTAACTTCTCTGAGTCCCTATAATCCTACTAAAGATGCACCGATCCAGATTAATGAAATGTGTAAGGCTGGGCAATTGGCAGGGGTTGGTCCGATGGCTTGTGTAGCGGGGCTAATTTCTGAGAAAACAGGGCAATTTTTAGAACGGTATTCCAAGGATGTTATTGTGGAAAACGGGGGAGATATTTGGTTGAAATCCAGTCGTAAACGTACGGTAAGTATTTTTGCAGGAAATTCCGCTTTTACTAATCGTGTAGGGATAGAGCTAAGACCTGAGAAAACGCCTTTAGGGATTTGTACATCTTCTGGTACTGTAGGACACAGCTTTAGCTTTGGAAAGGCTGATGCCGTTGTTATGCTTTCTCCGACAGCAGTTTTAGCGGATGCAGTTGCTACGGCAACCTGTAATATTGTTCAGGATGTTTCTGATTTAGAAAAATCTGTTGATTTTGCATTAGGAATTCCAGGGATAATAGGAGCTATTTCAATAATGGGAGATAAAATGGCAGTTAGAGGAGAGGTAAAATTAATTTCTCTTTGAGGTATTAGAATATATTTGATAGAAAAAAGCTACCTGTACAGGTAGCTTAAAATTTAATATTAATTTTTAACAATCCAGCTTTAAACAAAGATTGGTAAAGTATAACGACAAATGGTCCCATAAAAAGTCCAATAACTCCTGTCAGTTGGAAACCAATATACATGCTGAATAACGTGGCTAAAGCACTGATCCCGATGGAGTCTGAAAGAACCTTAGGTTCTATGATTTTACGGAAAACAGTAATTAGAGTATAATGAATCAATAGACCCCAAAAAAGAGGAATCTTGCCAATTAGCAAATAATAAAAGGACATTGGAATCATAACAAATCCAGTTCCAAATATAGGAAGAAGATCAACTAATGTAATTAATAAAGCTAAAACAGAAGGATAGCTAATTCCCATTATTAGAAAGCCAATAAGTACTACTAAAAAGATCATGGAACTAATAATAAATTGAGCTCTTAAAAAACCGAAAACAGCTTTTTGAAGTACTATTAATACAGACTCGATTTTTGAACGATCTTGGATATCAAAAAAGTGTAAAAAATCCTTTTTCATTTTAGAAAGGTTTATACTGATAAGGAATAGTGCTAAGAAAAAGAATAACCCCTGTAAAAGTATATTAGGTATTTTTGTTGCTAGATTAAATAATGCAGATGCAGTTCCTACGAGTATAGTTTGAAGAGAGTCTAATAAACTTGAGGATAGTTGCTGAATTGTAGCATTGTATTCTGGAGGAAGATTATGTAAAAAAGAGATATAGTTTGTGCCTGCCCAGTTAGTGCTAGCAAAGCCGTTTTTAGTAAATTTAAGAAGGTACTTGGAAAGATCGATAGCTTCGTTGGTAACTACTGTAACGAGGAAATAAGATAGACCGGAAAGTATTAAGGTAAAAAGTGTGCATACAATAACTGAAGAGTAAATACGTTTTATTCTAAATTTTTTAATGATAGCTCGTACTAAAGGTTCTAACATGTAAGCAAGTAGAAAAGCAAGTAAAAATGGTAGCCCAATTGTAAAAAAGCCATAAATTAATAATAATAACAGAGCTATATAAAGTAGGTTTTTAATATTGCAGTCCCCCTTTAAAAAAAGTTATAAATATATGAGTATTATATACTTAAAAAGAGAAAAAGGAAAACAAAAAGCGACAAGATTTGTAATTGATATACGATACAATTATAATACTATGAGGGGGCTTATTAACAAAGATTCAAATTAAGAAGAAGGTGCTCAGGAAATGGGTTCATATGATGTAGAGATACAAAATATTAAGAATCAAATTAAGGAAAAGTTTAACCCGGTTAATATTATATTATTTGGTTCCTGTGCTAAGGGTGTGGTTAGAAGAGGAAGCGATGTAGATCTTTGCGTAATTGCAGAAACTGATAATAAGAGGAAATTGGTGCAAGATATAATTTTTGAAGTTGAGTATAATATTGATCTTGATGTTGTTGTTTATACTCCGAGTGAATGGAAAAAGTATAAAAATAACAAGGCGATGTTTGCTCACATTATTTACAAGACGGGGGTGAGTTTATTTGGTGGACTCAAAAATCTATAGAGAATGGTTTATAATGGCTAAAAAAGATTTAACAAGTTCTAAGATCCTTTTTGAGCATGATGCTGATTATGGGATTGTCTGTTTTCATTGTCAGCAGACTATAGAAAAATATTTTAAAGGATACCTAATCTGTAAGGCGGGAGAATTGGTAGAGGGTCATAATCTTGTAAAGCTTTGTAAGAAGGTAATGCAGTATGATAAGTCATTTAAGTTATTTATAAAAGAATGTGCTTTTGTAAATACGTTCTATATTGAAACAAGATATCCAGAGGAAGATCCGTTGATAGTTTCGGGGGAAGAAGTTGAGGAATGTTTTAGAATTGCCCATAGCATTGGTGATAAAGTGGAAGAAGCAATTAAATAAAGTTAGTTGAACAAAACTATTCGGATCGAATTGGTTCAAGATAAATTTAAATAGAGATTTATCATAATTATATTGAACTTTTGTGGGATATTTCAGGATAGAACTTGTTCTTTAGTAGCTATTTCAAGTTTAGGGGTTTGATCTCCCTTGGTATTATTTTGTTGTGTTTCTCTTCTCTTTGTGTTAATTTCTTGAGCTGTTTTTAACCTAGCATCTATAACT
>JAQUGH010000074.1:5442-10424 GCA_028684195.1 Clostridia bacterium
AACATATTATACAATATTAAGAAGAATAAATCAATGAAGGAATTATAATATTAATTAATTTTATAAAAAATATTATGATGAATTAAAATCAATCTTTTTCTAGTAGGACATGAAGGAATCTGTTACAATGTTCATGTTCCTAAATATATTTACGGAGGTAGGAGAAACAAAATGGATGAGTTGATTAAATCAATAATACTTGGGGCAATTCAAGGGTTTACAGAGTTTTTGCCTGTAAGTAGCAGTGGACATCTTTTGGTGGCAAGAAAGATGTTTGGATTGGCGGAGGCAGGATTACTTTTAGATACGATGCTTCATTTTGGTACGTTGGTAGCTGTTTTAGTAGTATTCTGGCATGATATTTGGGGTATGATAAAAAAACCTTTTAGTCATCTTACTCTTCTGGTGATTGTAGGAACTATTCCTACGGCTATCATTGGGTTGACATTTAAAGATTATTTTGAAGAATTGGCTCGTACTGGGTCAACGGTGGGATTTAATTTTTTAATAACAGGGCTAATTCTTTGGATTGCGGATAATTATAAGGAGAGAGGGACAAAGAATATTGAACGAATTTCTTTTAAAGATTCACTTATAATTGGAACTCTTCAGGGAGCGGCGATACTTCCTGCAATATCTCGGTCTGGTTTAACTATTGCAGGTTCTTTTTTTCGGGGAATAAACAGGGAAGCAGCTGCTAAGTTTTCATTTATTCTTTCTATTCCGGCTATTCTTGGAGCAGTTGTACTTCAAGGAGCTGATATTTTAGGGGGAAATATTGAAGGGGTTAGTATGAGCTCTTTAGTAGTAGGAACTGTAGTGTCGGCAATTTGTGGGTATGTAGCTATTCGTTGGATGTTAGATATTATTCAGAGAAAGTCATTAAAGATATTTTCTATTTATGTTTGGATCTTAGGAAGCATTATATTGATAGCACAGTTTTTAGGGCGGTTTTAAAATAATAGAAACATTAAATTAATAGCAACATTTGAAAAAGCATTCGCTTATGGCGGATGTTTTTTATTATTGATTTTTAGAAGGGAATAATGCAAAAACTGGGAGAAATACAAAAATATAAAAAAATAATAACAAATACATAAAGACGCAAAAGCATAATGGAAAATATGTTATAATTTGCATAGGAAAACATGTCATAATATAACATAAACTCATTTATATTGTTAATAGATATACGTAAATGGCGAATGTTTACAATAAAACAAGCATTATGATATTACTGGAATGGTACAATTTGATATCCCAATATAGTTCATTTTATGGAGTTGATAATATTTGTTTGAATTAAAAAGAGCACATCTTATTTTTGGGGATCAGGATAAAAAACTAATTAAAGAGATAAGTAAATATTGTATGATTACTGGTTATGATTTTACTTTAGAAGATGCCAGTGCATGGGCTAAGGAGGAAGAAGGAGAAGATCCTGATTTATTCCTGATAAATGGTGCTGTGTATTTTTCTGGTGTGAAGAAACAAAAAAATTCTAAGACCAAAGAATTCTTGCGGATGCTTTTAACTATAAAAAAGCATAGAAGGACAAGCCAAATCATTCTATTGTTACCTGAAAATAAGATTACAGATCGTGAACTTATTATAAATTTGATAAAAATGCGAGTGTATAATCTTTGGCTTTTGGAGAGCTTTAATGAAGATGATATAAGCAAATTCATTTGTACTTGTAGAACATTGGAAGAATTAGAAAAATATCTAGAAGAAAGGGGGAGGGAATTACAACATTTAAAAGGTAGCAGTAATTCGTTCAAAAACAAGAAAGAAACAATTTTCAAGCCTTATCACGTTAAATCCAATATTATCACTTTTTGGTCAGAGGATAATACATTTATCAATTATAGCTTGGCTATTCTTACTGCGCTAAATCTAGCGGAAAATGGGTTTCAAGTTGCAATTATTGAAACACTTAGCCATGTGCCGCAGTTGGCAGGTTGTATTTCCATGAATCATCCTTATTATAATACAAGTCATGCTTTGTCCATGTATATACAGGGTAATAATGAATTTATAAAAAATTGTCTTTATAATGGGAGCGAATTTTATAGTGATCCTTATACAACAGAAGTAAATGAGCGTGTCAAATATTTTCCGGAAGGGCTCTATTTTTTACCCGATATGAAAAGGAAAGATAACGCAGCTAAGCAAGAGATGGAAAAACATTGGCATGCTTTCATAACGGAGCTTACAAGGTCAATTGTTTTTGAAAAAGGGTTCCATTTTTTAATTTTTGTTGGTTCGGGTAGGAGTGTATTTAATGATGTTATTTTAGATGAGCTTACCTATACAAAATTTATAACTGTTGATATGTTACCTTCGAGTGTTTTCTATGCTATTAAACAAAGGGAAAAAGAAACACAAAAAGTTTGTATTGTGGGGACGAATAATATTGCTTACATAAATAATGAAATAAAAAAAAATAATGAGAAACCCTTCATTTATCCTCCGGAAAGCTTTGAGAGGGATGCTTTAAGCTATATTTATTCTCAAGATTATAGAAAAATCACACATGAAACACAAAGTTTTATTAATAAGCTAATAGAGTTAATTGGCGTAAAATTGCCTAATTTGGATATTGAAAAGAAAAGCTTAGTGGAAAAAATGATAGCTTGTGTGAAAAGGGGGTAAAAGAAGTGAATGAAGTGAAGCATAAGAAAAACAATAAAGATAATAAAAATAAGAAGGATGAGAAAAGAGGGGAAAAAGAGGCTGCATTAGCTAGTAGTAAATTAGAGAAAAGTTCATCGAAAAATAGTGTATTTACCTCTCTCACTACTATTTCAATATGGACTCCCGGGGGATCTGATGGTAGCTTGGCAGCACTAGAATTAGCTAATTACATTGCGAAGACATTTAAAGAAAAGGTGGCAATTGTGGAGCTTCCTTGTTTAGGGATTCCTAGACTCGCTATACATGTAGATATCTATGATAAAGAAAAAAACACGGATAAGTTGTTGCTGGACTTAGAACGCTCAGAATATACAAACATATATCCTGCAAAATATCTATTGCAAATTTCTAATTTAATTGGGGTAATGACCATTAATCCCTTTTCTACACCTGATTTATCAATGGAATTAAGGTTAAACAAACTCAATACATTAACAGATTTTCCGGGATATTTAAAAGAAAATTTATATTTGGAAGGATATAAATTTGTTATCTATATTTTACAAGGTCAAATTTATCATCCTCTGACTTTTTTTGGAGTAAGAGAGAGCGACAAGGTTATTTTAAATGTGAATTATCCCATTGAATTGGGTTGGGATGTAAGCTGCTTTAATAAATTAACAAGTAGTTATAATCAAGCTCCCGATAAATTTGTATTATATTCAGCTGTAGTTAATGCAAAGAATCTTTCAGGAATATCTGATATAAAATACATCAAAGCTTATAAAAGTTTATTTAAAGAAAAGGGGGAAAGGTGATGTCGGTTAAAAGCTTTAACCCTTTAGAATACACGGAATACAAACCAGAAATAACCGTCAAAGAAGGTTATATCAATATATCAGACTCCGAAAAAATATATAATCTAACGAATACAGTAAAAACATATCTGAGGGACAATCAAGGGGAGCTGTATATATCTTCGTTAACAAATCCTGAACATAGGAAGGAAATTAAATATATCATTTCTGACTTTATAAAAGAAAATAAGCGATGGAATTTTGATTTATCCTTAGAACAGGTGATCGCCAAGGTTCAGGAAGAGATTACAGAGTTAGGTATTATTCAGAAAGCCCTTGATGATCCGACAATTACAAACATTGATATTAATGGTGTTGATTGCACTTATGTAGAACAAAACGGGGTTGATGTTTTTAGACCCGATATAGTATTTCAGTCAGAGGAACATCTGTATCAAGTTATTGATAGGCTTCTTTTAATGGAGGGAAAAACCTTGACAGCAGCTGAACCACATATTGATAGCTTTTTCAGGGGTTTTAGGGTATGTGCAGTTTTAGGAAAGGACAGGGGAGGAATATCTACCTTTGGGTGTCTTTTGTCTATCAGAAAATTTGCTCCCGATGTTTTCAGCGATGCGGAGATTATTTCTTATGGCAATATATCAGAGGAGATACGAAATTTCATAGCTACTGTAGTTCCTGGTGGGGCTAATATCTTAATTACCGGGGGAACTAACAGCGGAAAAACGACAACCTTGATTCGTTTGCCACTTTATCTTGACCCATCTACAAGGATTTGTACGATTGAGGATTCTCCTGAAATGATGTTACAGATGAAAGAAGCGTATAAGGAATATAAAAATATATTTTCTTTGGAACAGAAGAAATTCGATGGAAATAAAGATAGAGAATATGATATTGCCAAAAATACAGTAGTTGCGTTGCGTCTTCGCCCAGAATGGATATTTATTGGAGAAGCCAGAACAGAAGAAGCTGCTTATCAAGCACTTCAAGCTATGAATACAGGACATTTCGTGTCTATGACGATCCACGCCAATAGTGCAAAGGACGGTGCAGTAAGATTTGTCCAGTTGGCTGGCAATAATCAGACGATAGCGGCTCAAGTAGCATCGTCTCTTGACATTATCATTTTCCAAAAGAAATTAAAAAATGGGAAAAGAGTTATAACGGAAATAGTAGAAATCACTGGTTATAGGGGAGCAGAAGAGCCTGTTTTTCAGCCGATATTCAAATATGATTTAAAAAATGAAAAACATATGAAGGTGGGTTATATTTCCGATGTTCTTGCGGAAAAATTACGTATGCAGTTTGTGCCTGAAGAAAAGATAAGACGTTGGACTAGAGGTGATGCAATGTGATCTATATTTGCGGTGCTTTGTGGGGATTGTTTGTATTGTGTTGGGGCTTTATTTTTATTAGAAATCCGGTTGTAAAAAGAAAATATAACCAAATGGATATTGTGAAATTTTTCGGCTATGAAGAAATAAAAAAAGAAGCAGAAAGTGCAGGATGGCAATTAGAACGCAA
>JAQUGH010000236.1 GCA_028684195.1 Clostridia bacterium
TTTTATTATAAGCCCCGGGTGGATATGGAGTTGTTAAAGAAATACAATAAGGGGTTAATTGCTCTTTCGGCTTGTATTGCAGGGGAGATAGCCTCTTTGATCCTTAGAGACAAAGAGGAGGAGGCTTTAAAGAAAGCGCTTGCCTATAGAGATATATTTGGAAAAGAAAATTTTTATCTTGAACTGCAGGATCATGGCTTAGCTAAACAACGCAAAGCCAACGCAGGATTACTACATATAGCAGATAAAACAGGCATACCTCTTGTAGTTACAAATGATGTTCATTATACAAAAAGGGAAGATTCTTTTATACAGGATATATTGTTGTGTATTCAAACAGGCAAGTCATTGAAGGATGAGGGAAGATTTCGCTTTGAGACGGATGAGTTTTATTTAAAAGACGAAAAAGAGATGCAGTACCTTTTTGGAGATTACCCACAAGCTCTGGAGAATACCGCTAAAATTGCAAAACGATGTAAAGTGGATTTTACCTTTGGAGAAAATTTTATTCCGCCGTATGATGTTCCAAATGGAGATACAGCAGATGTTTATTTAAGGAAATTGTGTCGTAAAGGTCTGGAAGAGAGGTATTTTAAAGTTTTACCATTACATGAAGAAAGATTGAATTATGAGCTTAGTATTATAAAGAAAATGGGTTATAGTAATTATTTTCTTATTGTGTGGGACTTTATACATTATGCTAAAAAGAAGGGCATTTTTGTAGGACCTGGTAGAGGCTCAGCAGCAGGTAGCGTTGTGTCCTATTGTTTAGGGATAACAGATATTGATCCGCTTAAATACGATCTCCTTTTTGAACGTTTTTTAAATCCAGAAAGAGTTAGTATGCCTGATATTGATATAGATTTTTGTTATGAACGACGGGGAGAAGTTATTGATTATGTAGTTGAGAAGTACGGAGTAGATAGGGTGGCTCAGATTATTACTTTCGGAACCTTGTCAGCGAGGGTAGCAATTCGAGATACAGGAAGGGCAATGGCGGTGCCTTTGTCATTAGTGGATAAGGTGGCAAAATTAGTTCCCATGGAACCAGGTATGAATATAGTTCGTGCTTTGGAGGTTTCTCCTGAATTGCTTAAGATGCGGGACGACGATGATGTTGTGAAGGAGCTTTTAACTACTGCACAAGCCTTGGAAGGGATTCCACGTCATGTTGGAACTCATGCGGCAGGCTTGGTTATTGCGCAAAATCCTTTAAATACCTATTTGCCTTTGCAGAAAACATCAGAAGGTCTTGCTTGCACTCAGTTTCCTAAGGAAACAGTGGAGGAAATAGGACTTTTGAAGATGGATTTATTGGGTTTGAGGACTTTGACGGTGATTAATAACGCTGTTTCAAAGGTAGAAGAAAGTAAAGGTAAGAAGATAGATTTGCTAAAAATTCCTTTGGATGATCCAGCAGTGTACAAGCTATTGGCTGATGGCGATACCATAGGAGTATTTCAATTAGAAAGTTCAGGGTTAAGAGCAATTATCAGGGAGCTTAAACCTCAGAATTTTGAAGATATTATTGCTTTGGTGGCACTTTATAGACCAGGACCATTGGGAAGTGGAATGGTGGAGGATTTTATTAAAAGACGTCATGGCGAGGTGGAGATAATTTACCTTCATTCTGCCTTAGAGGATATTTTAAAACCTACATATGGTGTTATAATATATCAAGAACAGGTTATGCGTATTGCCAGTGACTTGGCAGGATTTACTTTAGGTGAAGCTGATTTATTGAGACGAGCCATGGGGAAAAAGAAATTAGAAATCATTACAGGTTTACGCAAACAGTTTATTGATGGTGCCCTAGAAAAGGGAATAGAATCTGAAATTGCCGGAAAAATATTTGATTTGATGGAATACTTTGCAGGATATGGGTTTAATAAGAGTCATTCAGCGGCTTATGCACTTTTAGCGTATCAAACTGCTTATCTTAAAGCACATTACCCGGTGGAATTCATGGCGGCACTTCTTACCAGTGTGATTGAAACAAAGGATCGTGTCCCTTTTTATATTGAAGAATGTAGACAAAGGAAAATAGATATATTAGTTCCAGATGTTAATGAAAGTGGAGAAAAGTTCACTGTTAGCGGGAACAAAATTCGGTTTGGTTTAGCTGCTATTAAGCAAGTCGGGTACCAAGCTATTCAATCAATATTGGAAGAAAGAGAAAACAAACCGTTTAAAAGTCTGCAGGATTTTTGTGAAAGGGTAAATTTATCTAATCTTAATCGTCGAGTAATTGAAAATCTTATAAAAGCAGGAGCATTTAGGTCTATTCATGAATCTCAGGCTCAACTTTTGGCTGTTCTTGAAGCTTGTATTGAACAGGGAATGACTTGGCAACAACAACGAAATTCCAAACAAATGTCGTTGTTTGACATTACTGAATCTGGGTGTTTTGTGAATCCACCTATACCACTTCCAAATGCAAGAGCTTTTTCAGAAAAGGAAATTCTTCAAATGGAAAAGGAGGTTTTAGGTCTTTACTTAAGCGGAC
>JAQUGH010000075.1 GCA_028684195.1 Clostridia bacterium
CCATTGCTGAACCATTGCTGAACCATTGCTGAACCATTGCTGAACCATTGCTGAACCATTGCTGAACCATTGCTGAACCATTGCTGAACCATTGCTGAACCATTGCTGAACCATTGCTGAACCATTGTTAAACTATTGTTAAACTATTGTTAAACTATTGTTAATCAGAGGGTGCGTGTTTTTAAAAATTTTCCTAGTATCTTATCTGTAATAAGTATGTGCGATTTTAACCAGTTTATTAAGATATTACTGGTGTCAATAACGTTCAATGAGTGGTCACTTTCATTAACGGTATGCTTTAGTTTGTTATAGATTTGTATAAAATCGTCATGTGATTTTTTATGTTTAAGATAAAAGGGGTAAGAGTATTTGGTCATATAAGCTTCTTCCTCTTTAAAGTGTTTACTGGCGATGCTCCCTAATAAATCAATAATTTCTGTCATAGATTCTTTGTTATCATTGTTTTTATCTTGGCTGTATGCAACAATTAAATTATTAAGCTGAGTAAATATTTTTTGATGTTGGGAATCCATTTTTTCTTCAATGCTAGAAAGATTATTATTTTTGGTATTCATTTGATTACCTCATTTACATAATTTATTTGTATATGTGAATATATTAACATAGAAAGCTACAAATGTCATGAGAGTATGCCACGGAGGATTACGTTATTTAAAAGGAGTGTATTAGATGGTTACTGTAGCTGCTGTTCAATTGAAGGCGTATGATGTGCAAGATTCGCAGGTAGCATTGGAGCAAGCTCTGCTAATGATAGATAGAGCTGTGGAGGGAAAAGCACAATTGGTAGTGCTTCCTGAATGTACGTTCCCCGGATATTTTTTAGGTCAGAAGGGTTCTGTTGAAGATGCCATAATGGGGTTAGATGAAGTTATATTTCTATTTCGTGATAAAGCTAAACAGGATAAGATACACTTAATAGTAGGGCTTCCGGAAGTGGATAAAAACAAAAAAATATATAATTCCGCTTATTTAATAGGAGCGGATGGGGAAATAATTGGAATAGCTCGGAAGTCTTTATTATGGCATTTTGACAGGCAATGGTTTTCTGAAGGAGATAACCAGGAGGTTTTTAACACTTCCTTTGGTAAAATAGGCATGATAGTTTGTGCTGATGGCAGGCAACCGGAAATATCTCGAATATTAGCCTTAAAAGGGGCGCAGATAATTGTTGATGTGACAAATTTGGTTGCTACGGGTAATGATGATAAGCATTTAGCTAATCCGCAAATTGAATATATGCTTCCTTGTAGGGCTTTTGAAAATAAGGTTTGGTATGTAGTGTCAAATAAAATTGGAATGGAAGCTGAAAGTATTTTGTTTGCAGGAGGAAGCTGTATTATTTCTCCTGAGGGAGTTAAAGTGGGGGAGGCTTCTTCCTATAAACAGGAAATTGTAACGGCGGATATTGATTTAACTCTAAGTAATGATAAAAATTCAGACTCAAAATTCAATGCTATATCGGATCGGAATCCCTCTTTATATAGTGTGCTAACTGAAAATATAGCTACATTGCCGATCACAGAAGTTCTTAGTGAAAAGGTTGTTCCCTCGAAGCTTTCTATTTTTGTTAGTGTCGTTCAAATGAAGGAGGATATTACCTTTCAACAATACCTGGATAAAGTGTCTAAAATAGTGCCAATGATGGCACTTCAAAATTCTCAATTGGTAGTTTTTCCTGAGCTTAAATGTACGTATCAAGAGGATATTCAAGAAAGATTAGCTTCAAAAATGATAGCATTTGCTCACCAATATTCTCTAGCTCTTGTATTTAGTTTATTATTAAGTGAGGGAGATAAAAAATATAAGACTGCTGTTTTTGTTGAACCGACAGGGAAGGTCTTTTCTTATAAAAAGACGCATTTAAGTAGTGATGAAATAGAAACGTATAATTGTGGCGAAGAATTGCCTGTGTTTGAGACCTCTTTAGGAAGAGTCGGAATGATGATGGGTTATGAGGGCTTTATCCCTGAAGTGTCCCGAGTTTTGATGCTTAAAGGGGCAGACTTAATATGTTGGCAAGCTAATTCCTCATCAAATTACCACAGCTTTGTTGTTCGTACCAGATCAGCGGAAAACAAAGTATTTTTAGCTGTTAGTGATACATGGGGGAAAAACAGTAGAGGTCATAGCCTTATTTGTAACCCCGGAGGTGCGATAGTAGCTAGAGCATTACATGAAAGCAATCAAATTATTTCATCTCAGTTGGATCTGGTTTCTACTCGCTGTAAAATGGTAGTTCCGGGAACGCATATTGTGAACAATCGGATTCCGAAAGTGTATAACGAACTAATTTAAGTTGCTTTTTTGGGGGGATGACTTATGGAAAAAAAGATCCTGATTGCAGATGATGAACAGCGAATGAGAAGATTGGTGGGAGATTTTCTAAAAAAAGAAGGGTATTCTGTCTTAGAGGCTGAAAATGGCAAAGAGGCATTAAAAATTTTTAGTGGAGATATTGGTATAAAATTAGTTATATTAGATGTGATGATGCCGGAATATGATGGGTGGATTGTTTGCCGAGAAATAAGGAAAACGTCCAAGGTGCCTGTTATAATGCTCACGGCGAAAGGAGAAGAGTTTGACGAATTATTAGGTTTTGAAATCGGAGCGGATGAATATATAACAAAACCCTTTAGTCCCAAGATATTAATGGCTCGTGTAAATGCGTTACTAAGACGAGTGAATAATGATGATAAACAAAAAGCAAAGAACTATGCTGGCTTGGAAATTGACCAAGATGCTCGTTTGGTACATATACACGGAAAACAAATTGATTTCAGTCCTACAGAGTACGAGTTATTAATATATTTGATCGAAAACGTTGGAAAAGCTCTTAGTAGAGAACAGATTTTAAATGCTGTATGGGGATTTGATTATTTCGGTGACTTGAGAACAGTAGATACGCATATTAATCGCTTAAGAATAAAACTCGGAGCTTTAAATCACCTTGTACAAACGGTACGTGGACATGGTTATAGATTTGAGGTGTAGGTAATGAAGAAATCAATAAGGATAAAACTTTTTTTAGGAATATGTCTACTTGTCTTTTGTTTTGTTACTTTGTCATGGATATTAAACAAGCAGTATTTGGAGGGGTATTATTTTACTCAAAAAAAGGCGACCCTTGTGGAAAATTGGAAGGATATTGATGCTAAGTATACTGGTGAACCGGAAGAGATTGTTATAGACCTGGAACGATTAGAGAATACCAGTAATATGAATATTATTATATACGGAAATGACATGAGAATTAAATACAGCTCATTAACAAAGGCTATAAGACTGCAATTATTTAAGGAGAGAGTTGCAGCTAATAATAATCCAAACAGAATTAATCAGGGTTTAACCCCAAATGCTAATAAGTTACCTCGGAATAATGTTTTGAAAAAGGAATTAAGTAATACCAAGTATTTTTTTCAAATGCAAAGCGATCCGGATTTAAAAATAGAATTTCTGATGTTTGTTTCTCTATTAAATAATGGGGATATACTTGTTTTGAGAACACCATTAGTTTCAATAGCGGAAAGTGTGGATATTGCTAGTAGGTTTATGTTTTATTCAGGGATTATAATAATGATATTTGGTAGTATTTGGGCTTTGATATTTGCAAATAAATTTACAAAACCTATATTAGAATTAAATAGTGTTGCCTTATATATGTCTAATTTGGATTTTACAAAAAAATGTTCAATTTATAGTGAAGACGAGATTGGAGAATTAGGGAAAAGCATAAATCATCTTTCATATCAATTAGATAGTGCGATAACGGAGTTGTATGAAAAAAACCAGAGGCTTATGGGGGAAATAGAGAAAGAAAGAAAAATTGATCAAATGAGGAAGGAATTTATCTCGAGTGTTTCGCATGAGTTAAAAACTCCTATTTCTTTAGTTCAGGGATATGCGGAAGGACTTAAAATAAATGTTGTGGAAGATGAAGAAAACAAGAACTATTATTGTGATGTAATTATTGATGAGGCAAATAAGATGGATAAGCTGGTACGTGATTTGTTAAATTTGTCGCAAATTGAATCAGGATTTTTTAAATTGGAAAGATGTAATTTTGATATCTCTTTACTTGTGGAGCAAGTACTTCATAAATATCAAGGAATTCTCGAAAAAAAAGGAATAAACTTGAAGGTGGATGAAAATGAAGATGTGCAAGTAAATGGAGATGTGATAAGGGTTGAACAAATATTGGTGAATTACTTAAATAATGCACTCAATCATGTGGATGAGCAAAAAATTATCAGGGTATGTGTAAATAAAAGCAGTGAGGATCAGGATAAAATTCGTGTATCAGTATTTAATTCAGGGAAACAGATTCCAGAGGAATCATTGGATAAGATCTGGACAAGTTTTTACAAGGTTGATAAAGCTAGAACAAGGAAATATGGAGGATATGGTATAGGCTTGTCAGTTGTAAAGGCTATACAAGAATTACATCACAATGGATTTGGTGTAGTAAATGTTGAAAATGGGGTAATGTTTTGGTTTGATTTAGATAAAGTGAAACTTTAAAATAACTGTAACGAAACTGTAATATTATCTCTCTATAATTAAGTTGTAAACAAAAAAAAGGAGGGAACGTGAAATGTTAAGCAAAAAAATGATGGGAAAAGTGGTTAGCGTTGTTTTGACAGGAGGGTTGATTTTATCTTGTGGGGCAACAGTTCAGGCGAGCGATAATGTGAATGCTAATTTCAAAAGCTTTACAGGAATTAGGCAAATGATCAATTTAAGAGGACAAGGGCTAGGGAATGGTTTAGATAACCATTTTGATCAATTAGTAGAAAAGGAGATTATATCTCAAGAACAGGCGGATAAATGGGCTGAGTATTGTGAAGAAAACAGAGAAGAAAGGCAAGAAGAAAGAAAAGCAGAGCTAGAAAAGGTTAAAGCAATGACCGCAGAAGAATGCAAAGTTTATATGGCTGAATTAAAGGAATCAAGATCCGATTCATTAAGTGAGATTGTGGAAGCAGGAGTTATAACGCAAGAACAGGCTGATGAAATTGCAGAACTACGTTCGGAGAATCCTATGAGGTCTGGAATGTCTAAGATTTCTAACAGAAATAGTAGCGATGAAAGAGGTCAAAGACTTGGAAAAATGGGTGGACAAAAGGGACGTGGACAAATGATGGGTTTAGGCAATGGAAGTGCTAGTGTTAATTAGTTATCGGATATAAGAAGGAAAAAAATACAGAGATACAAAGGAGAGCTTAAGCTCTCCTTTGTGTTTCTGCATTTTTAAATTGATAAAGATAAACGTTCGAATTGTGTTAAGGCAGCTTATTGAGGAAAGTCATTATAAAAAGTCATTAAAATGTACATGTAAAAGGAAGTTTAAAAGTAAAATGAGTTTAGCCCAGAATCATTGAATGTGATAGAATATACTGGAGACCATAAAGGAAAGTTGGTAATAAATTGCTTGAGTTTAAAGATATTAATATAAAATTTGCGGACAAGGTACTTTTTAATAATTTTAATATAAAAGTAAGAGCAGGGGAGAAAGTATTATTAAATGCTCCTTCCGGTAGTGGAAAATCAACTTTATTTAGAGCTTTTCTGGGCTTCCAACGAATAAATAGCGGGGAAATAATTTTTGATGGTAAAAAATTAGCAAAAAACACACTGAATTATTTTCGCCAAAATAGTTGTTACGTCAGTCAAGATGTGGATTTACGAAATGAAGTAGTAAGTGAATTGCTCAAAGAAATTTTTTCTTATAAGTGCAATAAAAACACAACAATAGAACAAAGAAAAGTAAAAGAATTATTCAGTTATTTTGATTTGCAGGAAGACATGTTTACTAAAAATGTAAAAGAGCTATCAGGAGGAGAGAGACAAAGATTAGGACTTATAATATGTATTTTATTGAATAGAAAAATATGGTTACTGGATGAAGTAACATCAGGATTGGATAAAAAAATGAAAGAGAAAGTTGTAGAATTTATTTTAAAAAGTGATAAAACAGTTATTATTATATCGCATGACAGTGATTGGGTAAAAAATGAGATGTTACGTATAGTAAGGTGGTAAAGATATTATGGAGACAGGTAACTTAACAATAATATCCCTTATAAAGATAGGAATTTTAATAATACCAATATTGATATTGAATAAATATTTTAGGATAAAATTAAACAAAAAAATATTTTATGCTTTCAGCAGAATGATTATACAATTAACGTTAGTAGGTATATTTCTTCAATATATCTTTGATTTAGATAGTCCGTTAATTAACACATTGTATCTTTTATTTATGATGACTGTAGCAAGCTTTTCAGCCATAAATAAGTGTAGCTTGGATTGGAAAAAGTATGTATTACCGATATTGTTAGCATTTTTTCTCCCTAACATAGTGATGATCTTTTATTTTAATAAATTTGTAGTTAATTTAAATAATGTCTTTGATACACAGTATTTTATACCTATTGCAGGAATGCTTTTAGGTAACAGCTTAAGTGGCATTATAATTGGAGTAAATAATTTTTATAGCAGTATCAAAGAGAATGAAAAGAAATATTTCTACGTTTTAAGCATAAGTGCCAATAAACTAGAAGCTTTAAGACCATATTTTAGACAGGCAATTTTAGTTTCTAATAATCCGACATTAGCTTCCATAGAGACAATGGGGTTGGTTGCTCTTCCTGGGATGATGACAGGGCAAATTTTAGGAGGGGTTGTTCCTATAGTAGCAATTAAATATCAGATTGCCATAATGATTGCTGTTTTTATAGTAAGATATTTTAGCCTTATTTTGGCGATATTTCTTACGGGATATAAAGCGTTTGATGAGTATGATGTTTTGATTGAGTAATGCAAGAAGTTGACAGAGGGGAAGAAAATTTGGGAGTAAAAAGTCTTGCTTTTATTAGACATAGTGATATATAATTATTCGTGATAACTAAATAAGTTAACGCTAGGGGTGTCGGTAGTCCGGCTGAGAGGAAGGCAACAGAGCCTTTAAACCCTTGAACCTGATCTGGTTAATACCAGCGGAGGGATGCGATGAGAATGCGATAATAATGTTTTTACGCCGTATCCGTTTCATTGGATAGGGTGTTTTTATTTTGCTTTATAAATCAAAAATAATAATAAAAGGGAGGTTCATTCATGAAAAAGGTATTAACAATTGCTGGCTCAGATTCTAGTGGAGGGGCGGGAATACAGGCGGATATAAAGACATTTTCCGCTCACGGAGTTTTTGGAATGAGTGTTATTACAGCAGTTACAGCTCAAAATACGCAGGGCGTGTTTGCAGTTCAGGATATAACAAAGGAGGTAATTCAAAAACAAATTCAAGCAATTTTTGAAGATATAGAGGTTGATGCAGTTAAAATAGGGATGGTTTCACAGATTGATTCCATCAAGATTATTGCCGAAGAGCTTTCAAAGTACCATGCAGAAAAAATTGTACTTGATCCGGTGATGATCTCCAAAAGTGGATATAATCTTTTACAGCCAGAAGCAAAGTTAGCGTTGATTGAAAAGCTACTGCCAATTGCAACTGTTATTACTCCTAATATCCATGAAGCACAAGCCATCACAAATATAGAAATCAAGAATGTTGATGACATGAAAAAAGCGGCTCATCTGCTCTATGATATGGGACCTCAAAACGTCTTGGTTAAAGGTGGACATCTTGAAAGTGATGCTGTAGACGTACTATTTGACGGTAAAGAGATTAAGTATTTTAGATCTAAAAGAATAAATACTCCCAATACGCATGGTACAGGATGCACATTGTCTTCGGCTATTGCTTCCAATTTGGCTTTGGGTTTTGCTATGGCAGAGTCAGTAAAGAGGGCAAAGGATTATATAACGATGGCGATCGAACATTCCCTATCCATTGGAAAGGGGGTTGGACCGACAAATCATTTCTATCAATTATATAAGAAGGCCGGTGTTTTAGGTGAATAGTGTAAATCAAAACAATCAAAATAGCAAAAACAAACTAACTATGTTCAATTTCTTTTTTCTTTGGTTTGGAGCGGCCATGTCTATTGCAGAAATAATGACAGGAGGATTGCTTGCACCTCTGGGATTTAGGGATGGTTTATTTGTTATTTTATTAGGACATCTCGTTGGTGTTTTTGTTCTTATTTTAGGTGGTGTGATAGGGTTTGAAGCGGGACTTCCTTCGCTCAAATCAACAAGAATTTCTTTTGGTGTTTATGGCTCGTATTTGTTTTCTATATTTAATGTTTTGCAATTAATAGGTTGGACGGCAATAATGATTATTTCAGGAGGACGTTCCGTAAATATTATCAGCAAAGTGTTGTGGTCTTTTGATAACGTTACCTTTTGGAGTATACTAATCGGACTAATGATTTGTCTGTGGATTTTCTTCGGAAATACAGGATTTAAAAAAATAAATACTATTGCAGTTTTACTGTTATTGACTCTAACAGCTGTCTTAAGTATGGTAGTGTTTAAAAATGACCAACTATTTTCTCTAAAAGCAGTAGGGGAGATGAGCTTCGGCACAGCCTTTGAATTAAATGTTATCATGCCCTTATCCTGGTTGCCTTTAATAGCGGATTACACCAGATATGCCAGAAGTAAGAAAGAAGCAGTAACTGGAAGCTTTTTAGGATATTTTCTGGGCAGCTCTTGGATGTATATAATTGGTCTTTCCACAGGTATTTTATTTGAAAATCCTGATTTAGGTGCTATTATGATGGCAGCAAATTTAGGGTTTACAGCCTTGGGTATAATAGTTCTTTCTACGGTAACAACAACATTTTTGGATGCTTATTCTGCCGGGGTTACTTTTTTGAACATTATGCCAAAATGGGATGAAAAAAAAGTTGCTGTTGGGATGGGTATTGTTGGTATAGCTGTTGCTATTTTAGTGCCAATTGAACAGTTTGAAAATTTTCTATATGCTATAGGCTCGGTATTTGCCCCTATGTTTGCTATACTTTTTACGGATTATTTTATTATCAAGAAGCGGAGGAAGATACAAAATAAAATACTAATAAACTGGGGTTCGATGCTTATCTGGATTTTTGGTATTTTCTTGTACTATACATTTATTAAACTGGATTTTGTTTTTGGAACAACCATACCGGTAATGCTTGTAACGTCGGTTGTTTATAAAATATTTTGGAGGTGGATTAAAAATTGGAAATACGAAATGAAATAGCAGAACTGTTAACAGAAGTAAAGATAAAAAATCCGTTGGTGCATCATCTTACCAACTATATCACTGCTAACGATTGTGCTAATATTGTTTTAGCCTTAGGGGGTTCTCCTGTTATGGCGGATGAGGAAAGAGAAGTAGAAGAAATGGTGTCCATAGCATCGGCTTTGGTAATAAATATTGGAAGCTTAACTACTTTGACAGTAAAGGCGATGCTTAAAGCAGGAAAGAAAGCTAATGAAAAAGGGATTCCTGTCATTCTCGATCCGGTAGGAATTGGTGCTACCAGTTTAAGAACCAATACGGTAAAAGAAATTGTTAATGAAGTTAAGGTCTCGGTAATAAGGGGAAATATGGCGGAAATCAAAATATTAGCTGGGTTAAAAGCCAATATAAAGGGTGTTGATTCTAGGGAAGAGATTAATTCAGAAGGTGAAAGAATTGCCGTAGAACTTGCTAGGCTTTACAATTGTGTAATTGCAGTCACTGGTGCAAAGGATATCATCACAGACGGAAAGAAAGTATGTATCATTGAAAATGGACATAAGATGCTTTCGCAGGTTACAGGAACAGGTTGTATGAGCACTTCTTTGGTAGGTACTTATGCTGGTGTTACTAATGACTATTATTTAAGCTCAATAGCCGGGATTGTAAGCATGGGGCTTGCTGGAGAAAAGGCTTATAAAAGCTTAAAGAATGGGGAAGGAACTGGTACGTTTCGGGTAAAAATAATTGACAATATATCTCTTCTGACGGAAAAGGATTTTAGGGAAGGAAGTAAGGTGCATGAACAGTAGGAAAAGTAAATCGTCTGTAGATTATAGACTGTATTTAGTTACGGATAGGGATATATTAGGAGAAAGAGACTTGTTAAGTAGTATAGAGGAAGCAATCTTAGGCGGAGTCACAGTTGTACAGTTACGAGAAAAAGCTGCGACAAGTCGGGAATTCTATCTGATAGCTCAAAAGGTTAAAATGGTAACTGATAAGTATAACATTCCTTTAATAATAAATGACAGATTGGATATAGCTTTGGCGGTTGATGCAGCAGGACTGCATGTAGGACAACGAGATTTGCCTGCACATATTGCCAGAAGAATTCTAGGCTCTGATAAAATTTTGGGTGTATCGGCTGTGACTTTGACAGACGCCAAAAGAGCTGAAAATGCGGGTGCTGATTATTT
>JAQUGH010000004.1 GCA_028684195.1 Clostridia bacterium
AAAGTGGAGTTTGTAATTAAGTAGGATTATGCTGATAAATGTCGAAGTACCTTTTGGAGAACGTAGAGAACGCTATTTAATATCTGGGGAGCTGTGAAATATGTTGTTAAATAAAAAAATAATATATTGTGTTTCTTTAATTGCTTGTTTTGTGTTCGTGACTGGAATTTATGATAAAGTTGATTTTAGTACTGAGAAAAAAGTTGATTGTGATATTATGCAATATGAAAGTCTTTATAACCCTCAAATACTTATGCCTTTGAACGAAAAAATTTATTATGTAACACAGGGACTTAAAAAGGATTTGCGTCCAGTAAAAAAAGAACCCATAAAGGTAAAAGGCGTATACATGAGTGGGAATGCCTTCAATTCTACGATATTGTTTTCATATCTCATTGATTTGGTGGATAAGACTGAACTAAATGCTATTGTTATTGATATGAAGGATGATGATGGATTTTTAACAACAAATTTTGATATAAAGCTTGCAAGGGATTTAAAAGTACGTTTTCATAAGGGAATTGATGCAGAGAAGAATATGAATATTTTGTTGGATAAGAACATTTATCCTATTGCAAGAATTGTTGTTTTTAAAGATCCTTCATTAGCGGAAAGTAAACCTGAATTTGCATTAAGGTGTAAAGATGGTACAATTTGGCGTGATAGAAAGGGGCTTGCTTGGGTAGATCCACATAATAAGGGAGTATGGGAATATACTGTTGATGTAGCGAAAGAAGCTGCTAAGATGGGGTTCCGAGAAATACAGTTTGATTATGTTCGTTTTCCTTCTGATGGTAATATGGGGAATGTAGTTTATCCCCATGCTGATGGCAGAAAAAAAGAAGATGTAATAAAGGATTTCTTGAAATTTGCAAGAGAAGAACTAGAACCTTATAATGTTTATATTTCTGCAGATGTATTTGGGCTAACTACTATGACTAAGGATGATATGGGTATTGGACAGAAATTTGAGAAGGTAATAACAGAGGTAGATTATGTTTGTCCTATGATTTATCCTTCTCATTACGGAAAAGGAAATTATGGTTTTGCAAACCCTAATGCCTATCCTTACGAAATTGTAAAAAATGCACTTTTAGATGGTTTGGAGAAGGTGGGAGATTCTTCTGTTGTCATAAGACCGTGGCTTCAAGATTTTAATTTAGGTAGTCCAAAGTATGGTGCAAATGAGGTTAAGGCTCAAATAAATGCTACTTATGATGTTGGCTTGGAAGAATGGATACTTTGGAATGCGAGAAATAGATATACAGCAGGTGCTTTAGGTGAAAACTGATAATTATTAAAAAATGTTTAGAGCATATTTGAAGGAAAAAATTGACGGTGATTAATATTACAAAGTATAATGATTATTGGAGTTGGTTTCATACCTAGTTTGAGGGGGCAAAGTAGTGAAAATAGATATGATAGATGGTTTGCTTTGGACAAAATTATTATTAACTTCTAGCATATACTTAGAAGAGAGAAAGCAATCCGTTGATGAATTGAATGTTTTTCCGGTGCCAGATGGTGATACAGGAACAAATATGAGTTTGACTATTGCTTCATCAGCAAAAATAGTAACGGAAAATAGTGAGGGTAATCTCAGCGATGTGACTAAGCTCATGTCACATGGTGCTTTGATGGGTGCCAGAGGAAATTCAGGGGTTATACTTTCACAGCTTTTAGCAGGGTTTACAAAATCAGTAGAAGGAAAAGATGAGATAAATACTCGAGAATTTTGTGAAGCTTTAAGTATGGCAGTTGAGACTGCATATTTGGCAGTAACGAATCCTGTGGAGGGAACTATACTTACTGTTTCCAAAGAGGCCTCTCAAGCGGCGTGGGATGAGTTTAATAAGGATCCTGGGACGATTAATTCCGTTTTTGAGGCTGCCTATAGAGGTGCTTGTGTTGGCTTACAAAAGACGCCTTCGATGCTGCCTGTTCTTGAACAGGCGGGGGTAGTAGATGCTGGAGGGCAAGGATTGGTTTATATATTTGAGGGTATGTTAGCTGTACTGAATGGTGATGCTTCGGAATTTAAAAAGGTTAATGCTTCTACGGTAAGCGTCGAGAAGAAAGAAGCGGATTATACAAAAACAGAGGTTTTAACCTATCAGTATTGTACTGAGTTTATTTTAAAGAAGAGGGATAAGATATTGTCTTTGGATGAAATCAAGAGCTTTCTTTGTGATAAAGGGGATTGTCTTTTAGTTGTAGGAAATACCGATACATGTAAAATTCATATTCATACTAATATTCCTGGTATAGTGCTCAATTATTGTACTGATTTAGGTACACTTCATAAAATTCAAATAGGAAATATGAGCGAACAAAGCGAAGAGATGAGGAATAAGTCAAGGGAAACAAAACATCTCGGAATTATAACGGTTTCGTTTGGTACTGGATTGAATGAAGTTTTTAAAAGCTTGGGAGTTGACTATGTTATTACAGGTGGGCAAACAATGAATCCCAGTACCCAAGATTTTATTGAAGCTATTGATCAGTTAATGACGGAGGAGGTATTAATATTACCTAATAATAGTAATATCATATTAGCAGCTCAACAAGCGGTTAAGGTTGCCTCTAAATCCACAAAAGTTGTTGCTACCAAAAGTATTCCGCAAGGCATTGCTGCTCTGATGGCATTTAATGCGGAAAGCGATATTCAAACGAACAAGGAAAAGATGGAAGAAGCCAGTAAACAAGTAGTTACATTAGAAGTAACTTATTCAGTAAGAGATGCTCAGTATGATGGACATAGTATTAAAAAGGGGCAGATACTGGGGATTGGAGAAGGTAAGCTTATTGTAACTGGTAGTCAGGTAGAGGATGTTGTGGTAAAAACATTATCTTATTATTTACAATCCAAATATGAATTAGTTACTGTTTATTATGGTGAGGAGATAAAAGAGGAAGAAGCGGAAAAAATGGTAGAAATGTTAGCACAAAGATATCCGAGAATTGATTTTGAACTCCATTATGGTGGGCAACCATTGTATTATTATCTTATATCTGTTGAATAGGAATGAGGTGGAAATATGGCTAAAATAAAGATTGCTACGGATAGTACGGCCGATTTACCGCAGGCTTTAATAAAAGAATATGATATAGCAGTTATTCCTTTAAAGGTATTTTTTGAAGAAAAGGGGTACAAAGAAGGGGTAGATATTACCTCACAGGAGTTTTATGAAAAGCTGAGAGCGTATGATAAATTACCAACAACATCTCAACCGTCTCCGGGCGAGTTTCAGAATTTTTACGAAGAGTTGACAGAAGATGGTTCCTCGGTAATATCCATTCATATTTCCAGTTTAATGTCTGGCACGTGTCAAACTGCCCGTATTGCTTCTTCTGGTCTTATAGATAAAGATATAACGGTTATTGATAGCAAGCTTGTATGTATGGCATTAGGTTTGGTGGTTTTAGCTGCAGCGCGTGCTGCTAAAGCTGGTAAGAGTAAAGAAAAAATAATTAAGATTATAGAGACAATGAAGAAAAAAGTTCAGACTTATTTTGTTGTTGATACACTTGAGTATTTGGAAAAAGGTGGTCGTATAGGTAAAGCGGCAGCATTATTGGGTACAATGTTAAATATTAAGCCAATTCTTACGATTCAAGATGGTTTGATTGCTTCTTATGAAAAAATAAGAGGGAAGGGTAAGGCTTTAGAACGTATTATTGAAATTGCAAAAAGTTATTCCGAAGAGCATGGTTATCTTCATAGTGTAGTTCTTCATGGAGATGCAATTGATGATGCCGTTAAATTTCATCAAAAGGTAAGCTCTGAATTGAAATGTACTGAAACGATAATTGGTGATATTGGTGCTATAGTAGGTACTCATGCGGGACCCGGTACGATGGTATTGTTTTTTTATGAAGATAATATTGATGATTGTGAAGAAGAATAGCAACCAGTCAATCGCTGGGGGTGGAAAATTATTGGTCAAATAATAGGAAATAATGTTTCGAATGTAATATCATTGCCAAAGAATTTTACCCAAGTATTACTGAGTAAGGGACAGATTTTTGAAGCTATTGTTGCATCGAAAGATGGTGAAAAATTTTGGCTTAAGATTGGTGAACAGACTTTGCCGGTTATTTCAGAAATTAATTTAAAAGAAGGGCAAAGAATAAAATTAGTTGTCATTGGAACTAGAGGGGAAGAAATTTTAGTAAAAAAAATATCTTTGGCGGATATAGAAGAGAAGAATGGAAAAAAAGAATCACTCTTAAAAATAATTGAAAAGTTTGGAGTCTCGGAAAAGGATGTTAAAGGTATTAGCGATATTGTTCAAAAACTTCCCGTTGAAAGTAATACGGCAGTGAGGTATTTGCTCGATCCGCATCTTTTTGCAGCTCTTTTAATACCTAAAGAAAATAATATGAATTCTTTTGATAAGATAGAGGTTATGAAGTATAAGGGAATGGCAAAAGAACAGGATGTATGGGAAGTGAATTTCGAATTAGAAATGGCAGTTCTCGGACATATAGAAATAGTAGTTAAAATGTTGGGAACAGGTTTGTATACACAAATATGGGCGAGTTCTAAGGAAACTGAAAATATTTTAAGAAACAGGAAAAAAGATGTACAAGTATTTTGTACTAATGTAGAAATTATTCCAGTTGTAGAAGGACCTTTAATTGCTAAAAATAGTACAGAAAATATTGATTTTGTGGTGTGATTATGACGAATGATAATAAAAAAGCTGTGGCATTAAAGTATGAGAAAGAACAAGGAGTGGGTGTACCACGCATTATAGCTGTCGGCAAGGGTGGTATTGCAGATAAGATAATTGAGATAGCTAAAAAAGAAAAGGTTCCGCTTGTGGTAGATACAGAAGTGGTTGAGAAGCTTGTTCAACTTCCAGTAGGAGTTGATATACCACTAGAATTATATGAAGCGGTTGCGGGTATTTTGGTTTTCATTTACAAATTAGATAGGGAAGCTAGAGCGTGAAGTGTGATAGTCTTATAGCTTGTTTGTTGAGGTCTTAAATGAAATTAGAGAAGGGCGAGAGTGAAGTATATAATGATAGAAGAACGAATTAATGTATTTTCTTGTAATATTAATAAGAAGATAGGGCTTGATGTTGAAATACTGAGTGATGAGGCAACGATTGCCGATTATTGTAATGCTATGGATAATTTTATTTTAAATAATGAATTTTCAAGATTGAGGTCTTCCACAAATGAATGTGAAGGCTGTGATATTTGTTGTAAAGAGAGAATACCTTTAACAATAATTGATGTAAAAAGATTAAAAATGAGGCTAGATGATAATTTATCGATGGAAGACTTTCTAAGGAGATATACTTACGTTATAGTTAATAGTAATATAGTAGATATTACCCTGGTTATTGGTGAAAATGGTCGTTGTATGTTTTTAAATGAACAGCTAAAGAAATGTTGTTATTACGTGGATAGACCATTTGTGTGCAGAACTTATGTTTGTGCAGAAATATCTGCTAGAGCTAATAAATTAAGAAATTATATTTTAAATAGTGGTGAGGATGAGTTAATGTTTTTGTGGCAAGATTTGTATGAAAAAGGCATTTGTATAGTGCATGAAACGTTGGACTTTTCTTTTGAGCCTAATAAATATGTTAGGAATGCTTGGACAGGTGCAGAAAGTTATGAAGATATTGTTTTAAAAGATATTCTGCCAACATCTTTATGGCAAAAATTAAGAAAAGGTGATTCGATTGTTTAATATTGTACTTGTTGAACCAGAGATACCTTCAAATACAGGAAATATAGCTCGAACTTGTGCTGTAACAGGTTGTAGTTTACATCTTATTGAACCGCTTGGCTTTTCTATCGATGATAAACATTTAAAAAGGGCAGGACTTGATTATTGGCATTTGCTTGATGTTCATATTTATAAAAATTTAGATGAATTTTTGCAGGGGAAAGATCAGCAATTAATTTTTTTAGCTACTACAAAAGGCTCTACGGTGTATACTGATGTTAATTATCCCGAAGGAGCTTATTTGTTGTTTGGGAAAGAGACAAAAGGGTTGCCGGAATCTTTAAGAAGAAAATATCCCGATCAATGTATACGAGTACCGATGCAAAAGGAAATTAGGTCATTAAATTTGAGTAATTCTGTAGCGATAGTTGTGTATGAGGCTTTTAGGCAACATGATTTTGAGGGGTTAATGTGATAGTAATTGATAATTAAAAAAAGGAGTACCCACTTGTTGGGTACTCCTTTTGATTTACATTATGGTACGCCCGATAGGAATCGAACCTACGCACCTGGCTCCGGAGGCCAGTGCTCTATCCACTGAGCTACGGGCGCATGTTGAAACAGCAGACTTTATTATATATTAATGAGTAAGAAAAGTCAAAAGAAGAATAAAACACGCAAAATTCAGCCGAAGTTAATTGATAATTTCAAATATACAACATATTTTCCTACACATTGCAAAACGTCATGACAAAAAAGACAGTTTGCAATGTGTAGGATTTATAATATTTTTTATTTTTCATTTTCTACAAATCCAATAATTATGTCTATGATCTCTTTAAGAAAGTCCTTAGTTGCTTTTTCGTAAAAAGACATATTTCTAGCATATATATCTAAAGACTTCACTTGTTCACACATAATAACACCTGTTGTTTTTGTTCTTTTATCCAATTCAATGTGTAACGGGAAATTTCTATTAGTATTAGTATTAGTATTAGTAATAGGACATACCATGGTTATGTTAGTGAATTGATTAAAGGTATTATTACTAATGACTAATGCAGGTCTTTTTCCTTTTTGTTCATGTCCTGCTTGAGGGTCAAAATCTATAAATACAATATCGCCTTGTTCTGGGAAATATTTCATCAAAATACCTCATTGTCCTTCGGTTTCCCAGTATCCCATTCACTGCACTTATAATCACCTTTATATTCTGCGATTCTATCTTGTAGGGTTTTGTGTTTTTTCACTGGAATAATAACCAAGTTTCCATCTATTATTTTTATTTCTACTTTATCATTTTCATTGAGCTTAGCTAATTCAAGAATAGCCTTCGGAATTCTTACAGCTTGACTATTTCCCCATTTTTGAATCGTTGTAAACATAGGCGGCACTTCTTACTTAGATTTTGCCAATAGTATATACTTTGTATATATTATTGGCAAATAATATTTGCTGAATAAAATAGTGGCTATGTTTAGCTTTTTAGATATTAACGTAAAAATTTGTAAATATTAATAGAATAAAATGTTTTAAATAATATGCAATAGTATAAACGTTATATTAAAAATCCTTAAAATATTGAGTTTAAAAAATAATATTAAAATATATATTGAATTTTTTAATAAAGGGGTGTATAATATGAATATATGATAAAGAAGGAGTTGGTAGAGGTATGTCACGTTATCAAGACAAATATCCGTATGAAATTATAACTGAACCTGATGATTGGGTACGTGGATATAAATCGAATCCTTTTACACGTAAGGGAAATATTGCTTTTGCTTTAAAATTAACGGCGAGAAAATTAGTACCTTGGTTATCTATGAAATATTTAAATGATGGATATTTAGTATTAAATGATGATTATTATAGTACTCCAGTATCTTATGAAGAGAACATTAGGTCTTATAAAAAAAATGCAGAACAATTGCTTAACATATATAAGGAATATTACGTGGAAAAATATGGTATGACTCGTGATGATTTTTTATTTAATTCCAATAAACTATCAAATTATGTTAAAGAAATGGGGATAGTTGAATATACTCTTAAGAGAGAGATAAATGAAATAGAACGTGATTTAAATGCTAAAGTTGATTTATTAAAATGTCATGCCATGCTAAGAGCTGGAATTAATGATAAAGAAACTATTGAAATTGCGATAGAATTAGAGAAAAAATTTGGAAATATAAAAACAGCAAGGGATATGAGAAAAAAGTACAAGGGTGTAAATTTCAGATATAATTTACCAATTATAGAAAAAAGAGATAATTTAAAAAGCATCTTAAGAGATATTGATGCTAAAATAGGTTTTAGTGATATTTCGGATCATGATAAAGATCAAGATGAAAAAATTGAGTTAATGAAAAATAAATTTAATGAAAATAAAGATTTGAAAGAAAAGCTTGCTAAAAAAATTAAAAAGGCGTATAAAAGAAGAGCTAAAGCACAACGTAAGCTGGAAGCAAAAAGAAAAGAACCACAAAAATCTTTAGATCAGTTTAAAGATGGCAACCCTAATTTTAAAGAAGATGGAGGTAGTAAATTTACAGAGAAACATAGGAATGCTTTTGTAAAAAGAAAAGAAGAAAGAAGAATTAAAGAATTAGCGAATGAGAACCGCGAATTCAAATAATTCAGTTTAAACAGAGATAAAATTAAACGCAATGCTTAGAGCAAAAAATAAATTATTAGGAAATAACGTAGGACAAGAAACAAATGAGAGATTACTCGAGTTTAAAGAAGTTGGAGCCATACGTCAATAATTAATATCAGAAAACAACAGCAATAATAGATTATATAGTATTAAGGTAATATGGTTATATGAGTTGTTGTAATATGTAAAATCAATCAATAAAGGGAGTGTCCAGTTGAATTAAGGAAACTCTCTTTTTTATATCCTAATTACCTTAATATTCATCAATAATATTTTAAGTGATTTCGTGTTTTTATTTGTAATGTGTATATTTAGTTAAAGTGTGTATAAGAAAAAGTCGGATAAAAAAGAATAGGAATGATATAAGAAGTTTGATAGAATGTAATAGTGTGGATAATATGTAATCATAATAAATAAATAGACCAAAGTGAATAGGGGAGTGTGTTATGCTTAGTGAGTCTAGTATTAGAGATATAAATTTAGCTTCAAGTGGTGAGGCTAAGTTAAGTTGGGTACAAAATTATATGCCAGTTTTAAATAAAGTGAAAGAGGATTTTTTGCGTAACAAACCTTTTGCAGGAAAGAAGGTAGCTGTGTGTTTGCATTTAGAGGCGAAAACAGGGTATCTTGCTCTGGTATTAAAGGCAGGAGGTGCTGATGTTACTGTCACTGCTTCTAATCCGCTCTCTACGCAGGATGATGTAGTTGCGGCTCTCGTTAAAAATGGAATTAGGGCATATGCTTGGCATGGTGCTTCTGATGAGGAATATCGAGAACATCATAGAAAAACTTTGGATTTAAAGCCTAATTTGATTGTGGATGATGGGGGAGATCTTATTGCTCTTCTTCATAAGGAATATTCAAGTTTAATACCTGAAATTATTGGCGGATGTGAAGAAACAACAACTGGAATTATTCGCCTCAAGTCAATGGAGAATAACGGTGTATTAAAGATTCCTGTTGTAGCAGTCAATGATGCCCTAATGAAATATCTTTTTGATAATCGTTATGGAACTGGTCAATCAGTATGGGATGGTATCAATGGGACAACAAATCTTTTGGTTGCGGGTAAAAATGTCGTAGTTGCTGGTTATGGTTGGTGTGGTAGAGGTGCAGCTATGAGAGCAAAAGGTTTGGGGGCAAAGGTAATTGTTACAGAAATCAATCCAATTAGAGCTAATGAGGCGTTGTTAGATGGGTTTAATGTTATGTCTATGGATAAGGCAGCTTCTATAGGAAATATCTTTGTAACCGTAACTGGTAATAAAAATGTTCTTCGGAAAGAGCATTTTGAGGTAATGCCTGAGGGGGCAGTATTGGCTAACGCAGGACATTTTGATGTAGAAATATGTAAACCTGATTTGGAAAAAGTTGCAGTATCTTATAAAACAATCAAACCGAATATCGAGGAATTCAAAATGTCTGATGGGAGAAAGATATTTTTATTAGCAGAAGGGCGCTTGGTAAATTTAGCTTCTGGTAATGGACATCCCGCAGAAATAATGGATTTGTCGTTTGCTATACAGGCTTTGTCCTTAGAATATGTAGTTGAAAATCAGAAAAAGTTAAAGTCTGGTGTTATTCCTGTTCCGGAACAAATTGATCATGAAGTTGCTAAAATCCGGCTTAAAGCGTTGAAAATAGAAATTGACAAGATTACAGAAGAACAAGAAGAATATTTAAACAACTGGATTTTGTAGGTGAAAAATATGAATTTCAATTGGGCTTTTCTTGATTTAGAGACAACAGGATTAGATTCAAGTCGAGATAAGGTTACGGAGATAGCAATTATTATAAAGATGAGTGATGGAACAAGAAAGACGTATGAAACCTTTGTTAATTCTGGTGTTTCTGTTCCAGCTCATATTACTGATATTACTGGTATTGATGATAGCATGTTGATAAATGCACCTTACCCTGAAGAGGTTTTAGATAAAGTAAGTAATTTACTGGAAGGCAAGGTAATTGTTGCCCACAATGCATCTTTTGATCAGAAATTTTTAGAAAATATGATGGGTGAGACTTTAAATAACAGGTGGGTAGATACATTAGAGTTAACAAAAATATTGTTTCCTAAGGTAGCTTCGTATAGCCTGCGTTATCTTATTCGGAAGTTTAATTTGGAGTGCAGTCCATCTCATAGAGCCTTGGCAGATACAGAAGCATTAGAAAAGTTATTTTTTTATTTGTTAGAAAAAGCTAACAGCTTTTCTTTGCAGGATATTCAGGAGATATATTATTGTTTGAAGGATGAAGAGAGAGGGTTATCGCTATTATTTGAAGATATACTTAATGGTAAGCTGATAAGTTATAACTTCAATCAGCCAATAACTTATAAAAAATCAAAGAAGAAGGATTCTATAGAAAATTGTAATGGTAGAAAGCTTCAAGAGTGGTCACCGGAAGAATTAGTAAAAATGTTTAAGCCGGAAGGAGTAGTTGCAAGGGGATTAAAAGCTTATCAAGAAAGACCTGAGCAAATAGAAATGATGAGAGCTGTAGCAAAAGCTTTTAGTCAGGAACGTTATTTGTTGGTAGAAGCAGGTACAGGAGTAGGAAAGTCCTTGGCTTATCTAGTGCCGTCTTTAGCTTGGGCTATTACTCATCAGGAAAAAGTAGTGGTTGCAACACATACTATTGCTTTGCAAGAACAGCTTTTTCGTAATGATATAAAATTCTTAAAGCAAAACCTACCTTTTTTCTTTAAAGCAGCAGTATTAAAAGGAAGAAGCAATTATCTTTGTTTATATAAATGGAAATTAATTAAAGATAAGATAACCACCTTAAATTGGTCAGAAAAAATTTTTTTAGCTCGAATAGCTAATTGGGTTAGTAAAGATGGAACAGGTGATAAAGATACTATTGCTTTAAAGGGGTGGGAACAGGAACTGTTCAGTCAGATGTCCTCATCTAGAGAAAGTTGTTTAGGTGCTCAATGTCCCTTTACGGGAGAGTGCTTTTATCAAAGAGCAAAAGAAAAAGCAAATGGAGCAGATGTAATTATAGTAAATCACTCTTTGCTACTTTCCGATGCGAAAATAGGCGATTATATTTTACCTAAATATAATTATTTAGTTATTGATGAGGCTCATCATTTAGAAGATGAAGGAACAAGGCAATTTACAGAAACATTTTCTCTTCGGGAGTTCCAAAAAAAAATAAATCAGCTAGTTAGAAAAAAAGGAGCAGGCTTCAGAAAACCAGGACTTCTTTATATATGGAGTAACTATAGAGCTTTACCACCAGAAATGCTTCCTGAGGTAAAAAAATTAGTAAAAGCAGCAGAAGAGATAGCTCGTACTATTATTAAAAAAACAGATGATTTAAACCAATATGTTTTGACACAACGTCAGTTTGAAAAAGCAAGAATAAATATGGAAACACGTTCGCAGAAAGGGTGGGAGAATTTAAAAATACTTTTTGAAAATGTTTTTGTGCATACTGAGGATTTTTTAAATAACTTATATCAATTGCATAACAGACTAGCAGAAGATTGTTCAGAAACAAAGTGGGAGGATTCTTTAAAAGATTTAATGATGTATAGAGCAGAAATCAAAGAGGATCTTGGGTTGGCAAAACGCTTTTTTAATACAGCGGAAGAGAAATATACATATTGGATGGAAGTAAATCAAAAAAGAAATGAACTTTTTCTCTATATTACACCTGTTGATATTGGGGAAATATTTAATGAGTTATTATTTTCAGTAAAGACAGCTGCTATCTTGACGTCAGCGACCTTGTGTATTGGCGAGAAATTCAATTTTTTATTAGATCGGCTTGGACTTATGGAAGATTTGGTAGATACCCAAAGGATATCATCACCTTTTGCTTATGAGGAGCAATCTTTGTTATTGATTGATAATAGTTTGCCGGATTCGGTTAGTACCAGTGAAGAAGTTTATAATTTAGCGTTAAAAGAAGCATTATTGGATATTTTAAAAGCGACAAATGGGAGAACGTTGGTGTTGTTCACTGCTCATAGACAGCTACAAAGTGTTTATAAGCACCTAAAAAAGCCATTACAAAATAAAGGGATAGAGATTTATGCTGATGGTATTGATGGTAATCGTACAACACTTTTGGAAGAAATGAGAGATAATTCTTCAGCGGTTATTTTTGGTACTAATACATTTTGGGAAGGTATTGATTTACCGGGAGATTTTCTTACAGCTGTGATTATAGTTAAACTTCCTTTTTGGCCACCTAATCTTCCTCTGGTAGAGGCAAGAGTTGAGGCTATTCAAAAGGAAGGCAAGGATGGATTTTATAATTATAGTCTTCCACAGGCAGTATTGAGATTTCGTCAGGGCTATGGTAGACTTATTAGGTCGGTGAATGATTGGGGAGTAGTAGTGATCTTGGATAATCGTTTGGTTAAGAAAAGATATGGGAAAGTATTTCTTAAATCATTACCACAGAATAATTATATTATAGGGGATACTAATAAAATTGTAGAAAATATATTAAATTGGTTCAAAAAATTTTCTTAAATTAAATATACTTTTACCTGTCAACAAAAAAGTGGTAAAATAGTGAAGGTTAGGGAAGAAGGAGGGGGAGACGATAATTGGGAGGTTTTCAAATGAATAAGCGTATTATACCAAATACTGTTACTTTATCTAATCTTGTTCTAGGGATTACTTCACTTTGGTTTACTGTGGAAAGTCAATATAAGGAAGCGGCAATTGCTATTTTATTAGCTATGGTTATGGATGGAATGGATGGAAGGCTTGCTAGAAGATTTAATGTATCTTCTGATTTTGGTAAGGAATTAGATTCTCTTTCCGATCTAGTTTCATTTGGTGTAGCTCCGGCTCTATTAACTTATTGCGGCGTTATGTACCCTTTGGGTTATGTGGGTTTTATGCTTTCTATGATATTTGCTATTTGTGGCGCAATTAGATTAGCACGTTTTAATGTTTTAGAGATAAAAGAATATTTTGTTGGCGTACCTATAACTTTTGCAGGTCCATTGATGGCTATCTTTGTGTTGATGTCCAATAGATTGAATTTTTATTTTTATCCTATTATCATTGCGCTACTGTCGTATTTAATGATAAGTAACATTAAAGTACATAAATATTAGTTCTTTTTTCCCCTTGTTCGGCATATTAATGCTATTGGACAAGGAGTGAGGGCTGTGTGTGTTATTTTTTTGTTATCTTTTTGTACTGGCTATTTATTAAACGAAGAAAAATCTCTTTCTAGATTGTGCGAAAAAATGGGATATCCTCATGCGGGGTGGCTTGTTTTTCGCTATAAGGAGGGGTTTTTCCTTTTTTTGTTTTTTTTGCTGTGTTCATTTTTGAAAAGTTGGATTTGGGGCTTGGTATTAAAAGAAACAGTATGTTTATGGTACATACCGGCGGGGATGTACATATTAGGAAATAAAGTGGCCATAGCTAATACGAATGAACTTGGTTATACTCCTTGGAGTGCATTAACAGGAATGTTAATAGTGGAAAATTGGGTAATATGTCAAAACTCTTTTACTTTAGCTGTTCTCTGCTTTTTAATTACGAAGGATCTAAAGACTTCATTTTTAATGTGGAAAAAAGCTTTATTTGTGTCCTTACTGGTCATTACATTTTGTTGGAAATGGATATGGTTATTAGTCGTAATAATTTTGGTACGTAAATTGTTAGAGAAACATGCACTATTTAAAGTTAAAATAATAGAATAGTTGTAGAAAGGGAAATGGAGGTTGAAAGATCATGAAGGATATAAAAGCTGTTTACTTTATCCCTTTACCACAATTTTTACTTAAAATTTTTAAGAAAAAGTAATAAATAAAAAAATGGGAGTTAAAATTACTCTCATTTTTTTATAGTGTATTTTTATCCATTGCCAAGACGCCCACTTCTATAAGTAGGCGTCTTAGCAATGTTTTACTAAGAACTCATTCCCACACCGATGATACCTCCCAGTACACCGGAAATGGTGGCAATTGCTAGCTTTTTGAAGAATAAAGCAAGGGTAATTAATGAGTGATCTACAAAAAGACATATGAAAAGAATGATAAGAAAGTAAAGGAAACTAACAATAATACCATAAATAACTCCTTTTCTGCCGGCTGTACGAGCAGCTAGGGTTGCACCAAAAAACATACTGATGAAATAAACAAATGTTGATAAACTAGGTAAAAGACGTTCTGATAAAGGGGTGTATTGAAAAAGTATGCTTGCAATAATTCCTAAAATAATGGTAATTGTAATAGACCTGCGAAGCCCTTTCCAGACGTAGGAAATTTGCAAACCTTCTGAAAGAGGCAGATTTTCAGACAAACGTATCACCTCCTGTAATATTTAACATATAAGTATGCGTTGTTTAATCAGATTATGAATTTAATAAAGCAAGGTTTAAACAACAAAAGAAATATAAAAGGAAGGAATTTCCAATTAGATGTAGAAATACAAATACTAACGTAATACAATTATATGGAGGGTAGTAATATGAATATTTTAAAGAAAAAATTTCTCCTTATTTATTATCGAAGTCTTTCTACATTGTATAATATTAGGGGGGAGTACGAAAAAGCTATCAGATGTCTTAATAAAGTTATAGAAAATAAAGAGGATGGTGGAGAGGATTGGTGTAAATTAGGATGCTTATTAGGGGCTAAAGGGAATTGGTTGGAAGCAAAGGAGGCGTTTTTAAAGGCAGTTAGTTATAATGACCAAAACTATCAATATTTATATTGGCTAGGTAAATCCGAAGAATCAGTTGGTAATTGTGAAAAAGCTGCAGAATTGTACGATGAAGCTTTAAATTGTAATACCAATTATGTGGAGGCTTTATTAGCAAAAGGATATTTTTTGATGAAGAAAGGTCAATATGAGGATGCACTAGTGTTGTTTGCTAATTGTATAAATATAGACCCATTTAATTCAGAAATATATAACAGTATGGGTTTGTGTCAAATGAATTTAAATAATCATGAAATTGCTGAAAAATATTTCAAAAAAGCTATTGAGTTAAAACCGGATGATTTTGTTATTAGGAATAATTATGGGGTTATGTTATTAAAAAAAGGTTGTTATGAAAAAGCAATTGAGCAGTTAAATAAAATTAAAGAGAAAGAAAAATCTGCTGATATATTTTCTTCTCTCGCTTATTGTTATGGTAATATAGGAAAATATGAGCTAAGTATAGAAGGTTATATAAAGGCGATACAATTAGACCCTCATAATAAAGAAAATTTAACCAATTTGGCTTGTATATATGCAAAAAATGGTGAAAGCAAAAAGTCATTGACCATTTTCAAAAAATTGATAGGCGTAAATCCTTATGATACTAATTTATTAAATAACATTGCATGGGTTTATGAAAATTTAAATAATTACAAAGAGGCTGAGGAAAATTATTATCGTGGACTTGCGTTGACTCCTAACAATCCATATTTAATATATAATCTAATATGTTGTTTAAATAAACAAAATGTGTATTTGGAGGCAATAGGTTTTATTAATAAATTGAAGGATTTGCCTGAGTGGAGCAGTACAGCTTGGTCATCCTTGGCTCAAATTTATGAAAAATTAGGCGCAAATAATTTAGCAGTGGATTGCTATAATAGGGCATTTGGTTTAGAATAAAGCGTAAGTAGTAATTATTTGGAGTTTTTTAATACATTTAATTTTTAGTTGAAGCATTAAAGGGATTTAGTGAAATTCATATTTTATTTTAAGAAAGAGTGATGAAATGAATCAAGAAAAAATTCAGGAAGCTATAGGAATGCTATTGGAAGCTATTGGAGAGGATCCTCAAAGAGAAGGTTTAAGAGATACACCTTTGAGGGTAGCTAAAATGTGTAATGAAATATTTGCAGGAATTGGAAAAGAACCTGATAATGAATTATTTGTATGTTTTAATGAGGAACATGAGGAAATGGTATTAGTGAAGGATATTCCTTTGTATTCATTTTGTGAGCATCATCTATTACCGTTTTATGGGAAAGCACATGTTGCTTATATTCCTCGTAAAGGTAAATTAACAGGATTATCAAAATTAGCAAGGGTGGTTGAAATGTTTGCTAGAAGACCACAGCTTCAAGAGAGATTAACTTCTCAAATAGCAGATTCAATTATGAAGGCTTTAAATCCATTGGGAGTTATTGTAGTAATTGAAGCCGAACATATGTGTATGACCATTCGTGGCGTTAATAAGCCTGGAAGCAAAACGATAACATCAGCTGTACGTGGCAGCTTCCGTTCCAATGAAGCAACAAGAGCAGAGGCACTTGCTTTAATTAGAGAAAGATAGGTAATTGTTTTGTGAAATGAATGTAATTGTAAAAAGAAGTGGGTGTGAGGGTGGAAATACTTGTTACTAATGATGATGGTATTTGGGCAACTGGTATTCAGACTTTAGCTAGTAGCTTGAAAGAGCTGGGTGAGGTTTCAATTGTTGCTCCTTTAGAAGAAAAAAGTGCAATTGGTCATGGGATAACTATTAGAGAATCTATTAGGGTTCAGGAACATAAGCTAAAAGGTTTAAAAAGTGCTTGGGCAGTAGATGGTACACCAGCAGACTGTGTGAAATTAGGAGTTAAAGAGCTTGTTGGCAATGATTGTGGTCTTGTAATTTCAGGAATAAATCATGGGCCAAATCTTGGTACTGATGTACTTTATTCAGGTACAGTTTCTGCAGCAATAGAGGGTGTTATCATGGGGCTACCTTCTATCGCAGTATCTTTGAATTCGTGGGATTATGACGATTATAGTGTGGCAGCAGATGTTACCTTAAATCTTGTTAGATATATACTAGAGAACAAAATGATGTTACCTGGTAGAACATTGCTGAATGTTAATATTCCACCAGTAAAAAAGGAAGAAATTTTGGGCTTTAGGATAACAAAATTAGGCGTGAGGGAATATGATAATCAATATGAAAAACGACTTGATCCAAAGGGAGATACTTATTATTGGCCTGCCGGAAAGATTATCCCATCAAAAGAAATTAATCCTGATATTGATATTA
This sequence comes from Clostridia bacterium, assembly GCA_028684195.1. Taxonomy (GTDB): domain Bacteria; phylum Bacillota; class Peptococcia; order DRI-13; family DTU073; genus JAQUGH01. The sequence continues at coordinate 17,325 of JAQUGH010000004.1, forward strand.
TAGCTGTTGAACAAAATTATATCTCAATAACTCCTATCCACTTTGATTTAACTAATTATCAGATAATCAAAGAAGTAAATAAATGGGACTTGGATAAGCTACGAATTTGAAAGTTTGACGTAGGTCAAACTTTTTTTATCCAATTCTAAGACGACTGCTTCTACAAGTGGGCGTTGACTTTATTAAAAAGTCGTTTGGTTATTAGGCGGATATATTTATCTCCAGTAATATAAAGAGTCAAGAAAAAAATTGAAATGCTGAAGAAACAAAATAATATTAATAAAATTATACTTTGAGATACAAAATATTCTAAACGGGTTAGTACATAAATAAAGAAAATACTAGTGGCGATGATTCTTATAAAGAATCCTTTTTCAAAAAACATAGCTGTTTTGAATTTAATTATTATTAGATTCAAAACAGCTATAATTGAATAATTAGCGACATAACTTAATGCGATAAATGTTGAACCAAATAAGGGATGTGAACCCAAAAAATATATTCCGGATAGCTTTATAATGTTACCTGTTAAAGTAGTAAGAAAGATAATTTTTACACAGCCAAGACCTTGAAGTATTCCGGATGTTGTCTGAAGAAGATAAAGGAATACACTGCCTAAGGATAATGTTCTTAACAAACTACCGGCTTGAGATGAATTAAAGAGGGCTTTTGTAATTATAGGACCCCAAAAATAGAGAATAAGTGCACAAGGAATGCCGACGATGAGAGTTATACCAATTGCTTCGGATGTTCGGTGGCAAAGTAATTTTTTTTGATTTTTGCCTTGAGCTTCTGAGATAGCAGGGACAAGGGTTGTAGCTAGGGAAAATGTGAGTGTGGAGGGAATAGTAAGAAGAGTTAAGGCAATGCCTGTAAGTTCTCCGTAAAAAGATGCTGCCATGGAAAGTGAATGTCCGGAGGCTATTAATTGTTGCGGAATGAGACAAGATTCAATTGCGGCAACGGTAGTAAATATAAGTCGAGTTATAGTGATGGGAATTCCAAAAGAAAAAAGACGTTTAGCTATTTTAAAAGAAGGAAGAGTGAATGGTTTTAATGAAAAGAATTTTTTATAATGGTGGACAAGATAGATCATTCCTCCTAATTCGCTTGTAAGTACGGCAATGGAAAGACCAACTGCTGACCATATTAAACCGTAAGGACTAAGGAAATATACGAGAATAAGACCACAGAAAACACGAATACATTGTTCAATAAGCTGGGCGTATGCTGTTGGTTTCATGTCTTGTAAGCCCTGGAAAAATCCTTTTATGGCTGAAGATATACCTACAAGTAGTAATGCAGGCAATAAAAACATAAAGGCGGGTAACACTCTTTGATCAGGATAGAATGAAGTGATAAGGTAAGGAGCAATTAAGATAAAAAATGTAGAAACTATGATAGATAAAAAAAGAAGTATTGATATTGCAGTTTTTAAAATCTGTTCAGCGTCGTAGTGATTGCCTTTGGCTGTTTCTTCTGCTACAAACTTGGAGACAGCAAGAGGAATTCCAGCAGTTGTTATAACTAAAGCTGTGATATAAAGTGGAAAGATCATATTATAAATCCCGATGCCTTCAGTAGTTATGGTTCTAATTACTAAGATTTGATAAATAAATCCTAGGGTTTTTACTAATACGTTGGCTGTTACGAGAATAAAAGCTCCTTTAAGAAAAGATTGTTTGGACATTTTAGCCCCTCCCATGGATGTGTATAAAAATAATTATGAGAGAGAACAGAAAAATATCATTACTATTTCTTTTTAGAGTATATTAGAAATAAAATTAGTTAAATTATTTTACATAATAAAGAAGGATTTTAAGAATATTTGAGTAAATATTCTTGTATAAGTGTAATTAGTTAAAATTGATTAAGGGAGCATTTTAAAGTTACTTGCTGATGTATGGTTGTGTGCTTATATCATTAATTAAGGTTATGTTTGATTATTTTCAATGTAGCAATAATTATGATGTAAGTAAAATAAAATCTTCCAAAGGAGGAAACTATATTGAGGGTATATACAAGTAATAAAATTAGAAATGTGGGTATTTTAGCACACGGAGGTTCAGGGAAAACGTCTCTTGTTGAAGCAATGCTATTTAATGCAGGTCACACTACGCGTTTAGGAAGAGTTGATGATGGGACAACATTAACAGATTATCTTCCTGAAGAAATTAAGAGAAAAGTTACAGTTAGTGCTACTCTTGCTCCGGTAGAATGGAAGGAACATAAAGTAAATATATTAGATACTCCCGGTTATGCTGATTTTATAGGTGAAGTCAAAAGTGCGAGGAGAGCTATTGAGAGTGTTATTCTTGTTGTAGATTGTGTAGCTGGGGTTGAGGTTCAGACAGAGGTTCAATGGGAAGCTACAAAGAATGAGGGAAAGGCATGTTTTATTTTTGTTAACAAATTGGAAAAAGAAAATGCTAATTATTATAGTGTGTTAGACAAATTAAAAGAAAAACTTGGAAATAATATTGTTCCTGTGATGTTACCAATTGGTACGGAAGATAATTTTACAGGTGTAGTGGATTTAATAAAACTAAAAGTGTGTAATTTTGAAGGTAATAAATATAATGAATTGTCGGTGCCAGATGATCTAAAAGAAGAAGTGAATAAATATAGGGAAGCATTAGTGGAGGCTGCGGCCGAAGGTGACGATGTACTTTTGATGAAATATTTAGAAGGGGAGTCTCTCACTGATGAAGAAGTTTTTAACGGCTTAAAAAAAGGTGTGAAGAATGCAAAGATTGTTCCGGTTTTTTGTGGGTCTGCACTTGAGAATATAGGTGTTCAACCTCTTATGAATGCAATCATTGAGATGTTACCTTCTCCTGTTGATAACATTGAAGATAAGGATATTAGCAAAGAAACGTTGAGTGCTGTTGTATTTAAAACATTAGCAGATCCTTTTGTAGGCAAATTAAACTTTGTGAAGGTTATTAGGGGAGTGTTAAAGAGTGATTCGACTGTTTATAATGTAAATAAACAAAGAGATGAACGCTATAGCTCTCTTCTTGTTATGCGTGGAAAGAATCAAGAAACTGTTAGTGAGGCACAGACAGGTGATATTGTAGCTATTGCTAAGTTGGCTAGCACTAGCACAGGTGATACGTTGGGAGTGAGGGACAAAACAGAAGAATTGGAAGGTATTAATTTTCCGAATCCAACTTTTCCGGTTGTTGTTGAGACTAAATCACGTAATGACGAAGATAAAGTAGGTACTGCACTTGTAAGATTAACAGAAGAAGATCCTACTCTTAAAGTAGAGAAGAATACGGAAACAAAAGAGACTATTCTCGTGGGTATGGGCGAAACTCATTTGGATATTATTATTGAAAGGATGAAAAAGAAGTTTGGTGTAGAAGTTAATACACGAACTCCCCGTGTACCATATAGAGAAACAATTAGGGGGAAAGCGGAGTGTGAGTATAAACACAAAAAACAATCTGGCGGTCATGGACAATATGGGCATGTTAAGCTTCGCTTTGAACCGCTTCCTGATAAAGATTTTGAGTTTGATGAGAAAATTTTCGGCGGATCTGTACCAAAGAATTACCATCCTGCTGTTGAAAAAGGTATTCGTGAGGCTATGGCTGAAGGTACTTTAGCAGGTTATCCTGTGACAAATATTAAGGTAACTCTTTATGATGGTTCTTATCATGATGTTGATTCTTCAGAAATGTCTTTTAAGATAGCAGCTAAAATGTGTTTTAAAAAAGGTGTAGAGAAAGCTAAACCTGTATTAATGGAGCCGATGATGAATGTGAAGGTGCAAGTACCTGAACAGTATATGGGTGATATTATTAGTGATTTAAATGGGAAGAGAGGTCGTATATTAGGAATGGAACCTCAAGGGGAATGTCAGGTTGTAAAAGCACAGGTGCCTCTTTCTGAGATGTACAGATATGCAATTGATTTAAAGTCTATTACTCAAGGGCGAGGGAGCTTTAGTATGGAATTTGCTCAATATGAGGATGTACCTGCACAAACTGCAAAGGAAATTATTGAAAATGTGGAAAAACAAAAGGAACAGGAAAAATAATATTAATGTTTGAGACGTGAAACAAAAAAGAGAGTGAGGTTCACTCCCTTTTTTGTGGTATAAAAAAATCCCGCAAAATTTTGCGGGATTAAATTTCATATATGGCAGGGGCAGAAGGACTTGAACCCTCAACCAACGGATTTGGAGTCCGCTACTCTACCAATTGAGCCATGCCCCTATGACCAACAATAGATATTATAGGTGAAAAAAGTTGCCATGTCAACTAGATATAGCGTAAATTTAATTTGCGTGGTAGAATGTTTAGAAGAAAGTATGAAAAAATTAGTGTATGAAAAGGAGCTTTAGTAGGAGATGTTTATGTATATTGTTGGTGTGGTAGCCTTAATTATAACAATACGTTTGTGGAAATGGTATGATCATATTCTTGGAAATTTCTCTATTAGATTTAGAGTCTTGGATATATTAACTTGGGGAATATTTCTTTGGTATTTTATAGTGCAGTATAGGAAAAGTCTCAATGCGTATCCACAGGTATACCTATTACAAAATGAGATGAGTATGTATTTTAATATTCATACATGGTTTGGCTTGACAATCATAGGCTTTATTGTAATAGGATTTGTTCGATTATTCATAAAAAGAAATATTTTTGATTAGAATACATTATAGAAAATACTATAGATAAATTTTTCTATAAAAAATTATTGTTTGACGTATAATATAGAAAACTTTATAATTAAAAAATAAGGCTATTATGTAATGCTAAATATTATTTTTTACGGTCATGCTGTTTTATTTTGGAAGATGATACAGAGAAGATTATTATCGATCCCTTTCCTGTGATCTCTCAAGACTCTGATAAGTTTATTGAAAAATCAGGATAATGGGATATAATAGGTAGAGTACTAAATGGTGGGTAAAAAATAGAGCTTAATTGATAACATAATTTGGAACAGAAGAAGGATTTTGCCTCTATACCTCGAAAACGTATTTGGGAAGGAGGCATATGATGCGTGAAGATGAAAAATATATTTTGGCTCTTCATAAAATATTAGGTTTAAATTTAAATAAATATTTTATGAAATTATATCAGTATTACGAATGCTTTGAACAAGTTTGGAAATGCAAAAAAATAGCTTCTGAAATAGGAATGTCGATTAGTCATAGAGAACGTTTTGAAGTATGCAGAAAAACAGTTGAACCACTGAGGATAGAAGAGGATTATTGTAGGAAAGGGATTGGTTACATAACTAGATTAAATCAATCCTATCCAAAATTAATGTTGCAAATATCTAATATTCCATGTATTCTTTATTACTGTGGTGATGTTTCACTTATAGATAAACAAGCTTTGGCTATTGTAGGTTCACGTAGGGCTACGTCATATGGGCTGAGACAGGCAAGGTTAATGGCGGGTGAATTGAGTAAGAATGGGTTAGTGATTGTCAGTGGCATGGCTCGTGGTATAGATTCAGCGGCTCATCAAGGTGCTTTGGAGGAGGATGGGGAGACGATTGCGGTGTTAGGTTCAGGTGTTGATATTCCGTATCCCCGGGAAAACAGAAGCTTGTATACCGAAATATCTAAAAGGGGTCTTGTTCTAAGTGAATATCCACCAGGGACGGAACCATTAAGTTATAACTTCCCAATTAGAAATAGAATAATTAGCGGATTAAGCTTGGGTGTATTTATTGTGGAAGCTCAAGCCAAAAGCGGTTCATTGATAACTTGCGATTGTGCTCTTGAACAGGGGAAAGAAGTTTTTGCGTTACCGGGACCTGTAGTTAGTCCTAATAGTGTTGGACCTTTACGTTTGATTCAGCAGGGAGCGAAACTGATTATCTACCCTCAAGAAATTTTAGAACAACTTGGGTACGAATATAGTAGATGTGTATATGATAAACAAAAGGATAAACGTAAAGAGGTTAAGGAAAGTGAAAAACAAATATATAATAATATATCCTGGGAACCTGTAAATATAAATGAATTGCTTGATAAAAATCCAGATGATCAGGGAAAAGTAATTAGGATTCTTCTTGAACTTGAAATCAAAGGTTTAATTAGACAATTACCGGGTAAATATTATGTTAGAGTATGAGGTAATATAAGTATTTGAGGTGATAGAAAATTGGCAAAGATACTGGTTGTTGTGGAGTCGCCAGCAAAAGCAAAAACAATAGGCAAATATTTGGGAAAAAAATATGTAGTGAAGGCATCCATGGGACATGTACGTGATCTACCTAAAAGTCAATTTGGTGTGGATGTGGAAAATGACTTTGAATTAAAATATATTACTATACGTGGCAAAGGAGAACTTGTAAAAGAGTTAAAAAGCTATGCTAAGAAGAGTGATAAGGTTCTTCTTGCTACTGACCCGGATCGTGAAGGAGAGGCTATTGCTTGGCATCTTCAAGAAATTTTAAAATTATCTGAGGATAGTAATTGTAGGGTGGAGTTTAACGAAATAACAAAAGGAACTATAGCCGAGGCAATAAAGAATCCTCGCAAGGTTAATATAAACAGGGTTGAAGCTCAACAGGCAAGGCGTGTATTGGATAGAATTGTTGGTTATAGGTTAAGCCCTCTTCTTTGGAGTAAGATTAGGAAAGGACTTAGTGCTGGTCGAGTTCAATCGGTAGTTGTTCGTTTGGTATGTGATCGAGAGGAAGAAATAAATAACTTTGTATCGGAAGAATATTGGACATTGACAGCAAAATTGAGAAAAGAAAAGTTTAATTTTGAGACTAAGCTTATAAAAATTGGAGGAAAAAAAACCGAATTAAAAAATAAAGATCAGGTAAAAGAGATTATTGATAATATTGGTAATGAGGCTTTTATAGTGAAAAAAATCACCAAAAAAAAGCAGAAAAGGAATCCGTCATTTCCTTTTATTACGAGTACCTTACAACAGGAAGCATACCGAAAATTAAATTTTACAGCAAAGAAAACGATGATGCTTGCTCAACAGCTGTATGAGGGCTTGGATTTAAGTAAAAAAGAGGGTACGATTGGTTTGATAACGTACATGCGTACTGATTCTACTAGAATTAGTGAGGAAGCTAAAAACGATACTGAGGGATATATTGAAGATGTGTATGGTAAAGAATATATTGCAGAAGAGGTACGTAAAAATAATGCTAAAGGAAAGATACAAAATGCTCATGAATGTATCAGACCTACATCAATTAAAAGAGAACCTGATGCTATAAAAGAATATCTAAAAAAAGATCAATATAAACTTTATAAATTGATATGGAAACGTTTTTTAGCTTCTCAGATGGCTTCGGCTGTTTTGGATATAACTGTTGCTGATTTAAATGTTAATATATATTCTTTTAAAGCGACTGGAACAGTAATGGTATTTCCTGGCTTTACAAAAATATATATTGAAGGTAGCGATGAACAAGAAAATGAGGAAAGGGTTATACTTCCGGAGCTTAAGGAAGGGGAAGAGATACAACTAGATGAGTTTTTACCTAAACAGCATTTTACACAACCACTTTCACGTTACACTGAGGCAACGTTAGTAAAAACATTGGAAGAGAAGGGAATTGGTAGACCAAGTACGTATGCACCCATATTAGACACGATTGTTTCAAGAGGGTATGTATTTAAAGAAAAAAAACAATATGCTCCTACAGATTTAGGTATTCTAGTAATGGAGCTTCTTAAAAAGTATTTTCCTGAAATTATAGATATAAAATTTACAGCAAATATGGAAGATAAGTTAGATTCCATAGAAGAAGGAGAAAGTAAATGGAAGGAAATACTGGCACAATTTTTCAAGCCATTTGATGATGAATTACAAATTGCGGATAAGGAAATTGAAAATATTGAAATAGCAGATGAAGAAACAGATGTAATTTGTGATAAATGTGGTAGGAACATGGTTATTAAGCAAGGTCGCTATGGAAAATTTATTGCATGCCCTGGTTTTCCTGAATGTCGCAATACGAAACCAATTTTAGAAGAGATTGGGGTTACGTGCCCACAATGTGAAGAAGGAAAAGTAATAATACGTTGGTCAAAAAAAGGTAGAAAATTTTATGGGTGTAGTAATTATCCTGAATGTGACTTTGTTTCATGGGATGAGCCGACAAATAGAAAGTGTCCTCTGTGTGGAAAGGTTTTAGTTGTAAAAAGAAGCAAAAAAAATGGCAATAAATATATTTGCTCAGACGAAAAATGTAAATACCTAGAAGAAATAGAAGAAATAGAAGAAATAGAAGAAATAGAAGAAATAGAAAATGATAATAAATCTTAATAGTGTTGGAGGGCGAAAATTTGGGGCATATAAATGTAATTGGGGCGGGTCTTGCAGGAAGTGAAGCTGCTTGGCAGATTGCCAGGAGGGGAATAAAAGTAAGATTATATGAAATGCGTCCAAAAAAAATGACTCCTGCTCATCATAGTGATCTTTGTGCGGAACTTGTTTGTAGTAATTCATTACGTGCAAATAATTTAACAAATGCAGTGGGATTGTTAAAAGAAGAAATGAGAAGCCTCAATTCATTAATTATGGGATGTGCGGATAGTACTAGTGTACCTGCCGGTGGGGCATTAGCTGTAGATAGGACTGCTTTTTCACAAATGGTTACTCAAAAATTAATAAATGATCCTTTAATAGAAATAGTGAATCAAGAGGTTGTCTTTTTACCGCAAGGAGAAATAACAATTGTTGCCACAGGACCATTAACAAGTGATCTGCTATCAAGTGAGCTGCAGAAAATTACAGGTAAAAATCATCTTTATTTTTACGATGCGGCAGCTCCTATTGTTTATGGTGACACAATAGATTATGAAAAAGTATTTTGGGCATCTCGTTATAATAAAGGGACAGCTGATTATTTAAACTGTCCAATGGATACAAATGAATACGAAAGATTTTATCAGGAACTTATTAATGCGGAAGTTCATTGTAGTAAGGAATTTGAAAAAGAAATATTTTTTGAGGGATGTATGCCTATTGAGGTAATGGCGCAGAGAGGGTATCAAACTTTACTTTATGGTCCTTTAAAACCTGTAGGACTTTTTGATGAGAAAAAAAATCAACGTCCACATGCGGTGGTTCAGTTGCGTCGTGATAATATATCAGGTACCCTTTTTAATATGGTAGGATTTCAGACACATCTAAAATGGGGGGAACAGAAAAGAGTATTTCGCATGATTCCAGGTCTTGAAAATGCTGAATTTGCTCGTTATGGAATAATGCATCGTAATACTTTTATTAATTCACCACAGGTACTAAAATCAACAACACAATTAAAGGGGTATCCATATATATTTATTGCTGGACAACTTTCGGGAGTTGAGGGCTATGTAGAGTCTACGTCATCTGGACTTGTAGCGGGTATTAATGCTAGTCGTCTTTATAAGGATAGGGAATTACTAGTTCCGCCAAGAGAATCTGCTATTGGTTCTTTGATGTATTATATTACGGAAACTCAAAGTGATAATTTTCAACCTATGAATATTACTTTTGGTTTGATGCCTTCATGTAATGCTAAAGTTAAGGATAAGGCTGAAAGAAAAAGTATAGTGGCAAAGAGAGCATTAGATGTTATAAGTGTCTGGAAAGATGCAACCAAGTAAAGAAGGTGGCTTGTTTGTTGCTAGTACCGCTTGTCGAAAATTTTATATATTATTTAGATTGCGAAAAAAATATGGCAAAAATGACAATAAAGTCGTATAATAGTGATTGGATGGATTTCTTTAATTATTTAGAAAAAGAAATGAAGTTTGATATAAAAAAAATAGATATTTGCACAATTAACCATAGCATTATACGCAAATACTTGGTATATTTAAATAATAGAAATCTTGCCAAAAGTACGATCGCACGAAAAATTGCTGCAGTAAGGAGCTTTTACCGCTATTTATTGAAAAAAGGGATTATTGAACAAAATCCACTTGATACTGTATCTACACCTAAAATACCACAAAGATTGCCTAGGTATTTAGAAATAGAAGAAATTAATAAGGTGATGAAGCAACCTATTTTATTGAATAATTCAGGTTTGAGAGATAGGGCTATTTTGGAGACATTGTATGGTGCAGGTATTAGAGTGAGTGAATTGGTTAACATTGATGTTGATAATTTGGATTTGTCATATGGTTATGTTAGAGTTACTGGGAAGGGAAATAGGGAACGAATTTTACCGTTAGGTAATGAAGCAATTAAAGCACTGAAAGATTATTTAAATAAGGCTTATATTTTAATGGTAAAAGACGGGGAGAAAGCACTGTTTGTAAATAAAAATGGGATGCGGTTATCAAGTCGTTCTATAAGAGATATAGTTAACAAATATTGTCATAAAGCTGATATAAAAGGAAACTTTTCTCCTCATAGTTTTCGTCATAGTTTTGCTACCCATCTACTTGATAATGGGGCGGATTTGAGAGTTGTACAGGAATTATTGGGACACAAAAAGATTTCATCCACCCAGGTATATACTCATGTTTCAAAGTCGGAGTTACGCAAGATATATCATTTGACACATCCCAGAGCTTAAAAGAGGTGATTAATATTGTTCTATGGAACTACGATTATTGGTGTAAAAAAAGGGAATAAGGTTGCGATAGGAGGAGATGGACAGGTAACATTAGGGCAAAATATTATTATGAAACATACCTCTAATAAAATAAGAAGGTTGTATCAGGGTAAAATATTAGCGGGTTTTGCAGGTTCAGTGGCGGATGCTTTTTCTCTTTTTGAAAAGTTTGAAAAAAAACTTGAGGAATACCATGGTAATTTGCCTAGAGCAGCTGTTGAATTAGCTAAAAGTTGGAGAATGGATAAAGTTTTACGAAACCTGGAGGCTATGTTGATTGTTGCTGATAGAGATAATTTACTTATAATTTCAGGTACAGGGGAAGTCATTGAACCTGATGATGGAATAGCTACGATAGGTTCAGGTGGTCCCTATGCGTTAGCTGCGGCAAAAGCGTTAATGAGACATACAGAGTGTTCTCCAATAGAAATAGTAAAAACGGCAATGGAAGTAGCCTCTTCGATTTGCGTTTATACGAATAACAATATAAACATTGAAGAAATATGAAAGGAGGCGAAATATGTTTAAAACTCTTACACCAAGAGAAATAGTGATGGAACTTGATAAGTATATTGTTGGACAAGATAATGCAAAAAAATGTGTTGCTATAGCTTTGAGAAATCGTTTTAGAAGAAATATGTTATCTGAAGAATTACAAGATGAAATAATGCCTAAAAATATATTAATGATAGGACCGACAGGGGTTGGTAAAACAGAAATTGCAAGGAGATTAGCAAAGCTTGTTAAAGCGCCATTTGTCAAGGTCGAAGCAACTGGATTTACAGAAGTTGGCTATGTAGGACGGGACGTTGAAACAATGGTTCGTGATTTGCTGGAGATATCTATTAGAATGATCAAACAGGAAAAAGTACAAGAAATAGAAGATCAGGCTTTAAAGCTGGCTAATGATGTTTTAGCAAAGTTATTGTCTCCTAAGGTGCATTCTAATTCTGAAAACAAGAATCCATTTGATGTATTATTTAGTGATACTTCGGTTTCTCAAGATAGTACGGATGAATTTGAAGAAAGAGAGGAAATTATTAATGAAGGAAAAGAAGATATTAAAGAGAAGTTAGCAAGTGGTGAGTTAGATAAGGAATATGTTGAAATTGAAATAGAAGAGTCTTCTAATTCGTCAATGGATTTTTTTGTGGGTAGTAATTTTGAAGAATTTGGAATGAATATTCAAGATATGTTTGGGAGCATGTTTCCTAAAAAAATGAAAAAGAAAAAAGTAACAGTAACTCAGGCTCGTAAGATATTAACTCAAACAGAGGCTCAAAAATTAATTGATATGGATGAGGTTATTAATGAATCAATAAAACGTACTGAACAAAATGGAATAGTTTTTATTGATGAAATTGATAAAATATCTGGCAAAGATTCCAACGGACCAGATGTTTCAAGAGGGGGTGTACAAAGGGATGTTTTACCCATTATCGAAGGCGCAACTGTGATGACAAAATACGGCCCGCTAAAAACAGATCATATTCTTTTTATTGCTGCCGGTGCTTTTCATACTAGTAAGCCTTCTGATTTAATACCAGAATTGCAAGGACGTTTTCCAATACGCGTTGAATTAGATAGTTTAAGTTGTCAGGATTTTAAACTTATTTTGACGCAACCTCGTAATTCTCTTATTAAGCAGTATACAGAATTATTAAAAACAGAGGGGGTTATATTAAAATTTACTGAAAATGCTATTGATGAAATTGCACAAAATGCGTATACTGTAAATAGTCAGACAGAAAATATAGGAGCGAGACGACTTCATACGATTATGGAAAAGTTGTTGGAGGATATTTTGTTTAATGCTCCTGATAAGACAGAAACGAATATTGTTATTGATGATGTTTATGTTAAAGAAAAAATGCAATTAATAGTTTCTGATGATGATTTGAGCCGCTATATATTATAAATTGAATGGGAGGAAAAATAATGAAAACGCTTTTGGAAAAAACACGTACAGTAAATAAGTTATTGCAAAAAACAGCAGGTAATCCTGTTGAATTCACAGAAATGGCTAAGGTATTGAGTGATCTTATTGATTGCAATGTTTACATTGTTGGTAGAAGAGGCAAAATTTTGGGGTATGCATTTATGGATGGTTTTACTTGTCAAACGATTGAGGATATAGTTATGAAAGCTGAAAGATTTCCTGAGAGTTATAACGAAGATTTAATGAGAATTACGCAGACTCATGCCAATATTAAAAAAGAAGAAGCTGGATGCATTTTTAGTACTGATGTTTGTAGTTTTGAAAATAAAATAACTACAGTTGTACCGATAATGGGTGGCGGTGAAAGACAGGGTACTTTATTGTTGGCGAAATATGAAAATGAATTTACATCTGAGGATTTAATTCTTTCTGAATATGGTTCAGCTGTAATAGGAATGGAAATTTTACGGTCAAAAGCAGAACGTATAGAAGAAGAAGCTAGGCGTAAAGCAGCTGTACAGATTGCAATAGGTACTTTATCATATTCTGAGTTAGAAGCGATTGAACATATTTTTGCTGAATTGAAAGGTAAAGAAGGGCTTTTGATTGCTAGTAAGATTGCCGATCGTGTTGGAATTACTCGTTCAGTAATTGTAAATGCGTTGAGAAAATTTGAGAGTGCTGGTGTTATTGAGTCAAAATCACTTGGAATGAAGGGGACTTACATTAGAATTCTCAATGATAATTTGCTTGAGGAATTAGCAAAAATTAGACTTTGTTAGTTTAATTATAATTTAAAACAAAAAGTTGTAGCCTAGGCTGCAACTTTTTTTTAAACCAACCAACTGCTTAACAATGGTTTAACGATAGTTTAACAATAGTTTAACGATAGTTTAACAATAGTTTAACAATGGTTCAACAATCGTTCAGCAATAGTTTAACTATTGTTTCCTGACCAACTGACCAAAAAAAAAAGCTTAAAGAAGAGGAATTTGACGATTTAACTAGAAATTAGTAACATAATATGTGTAGAGACATAATTAAATTGTATTGGGAGTGATTGAGTGTTTGAAACGAATGCTATTAATCTGCTTGAAAGGGCTATGAATGGTAGTAATTTGAGACACGCGGTACTAAGTAATAATTTAGCTAATGTTAATACACCAGAATATAAGAGGGGCGATGTGGAATTCCGTTCTTTATTAGGGAAAGAAATGGAATCGCATCTACTGTTAAAGAAAACACGGGATAAACATTTGGATTCAAAAGAAGTAAGTGTAGAGCCTGTAATGATTGATTATAGCTCAACAAGTTTACGCAATGATGGTAATAATGTTGATATTGATATGGAAAATGCTGCGTTGGCTGAGAATACTTTGTATTTTAATGGTATAGCTAAGTTTTTATCTTCACGGCTTTCGTTACTACGATATGCTGTTACGGAAGGAAGGAAATAGCTTATGAATTTGATAAAATCGTTAAATATTAGTGCATCGGGGCTTAGTGCGGAAAGATTAAGAATGGATGTTATTTCTTCTAATATTGCTAATGCCAATTCTACTCGTACTGAAGGGGGAGGCCCCTATAGGAGACAGGTTGCTCTTTTGTCACCTCGAAATGACAGGGAAAACTTCCAAAAAATTTTAGATAATAAGGTGAATAGGTTGTTTTCGTGTGGTGGGGTGAAAGTTTCTGGCGTTGTACAGGATAGTACACCATTCAAGAGAGTGTATGATCCCGAACATCCTGATGCTTCGGAAGATGGTTATGTGGAGTATACTAATGTAAACGTGATGAAAGAGATGATAGAGTTAATGACTGCTTCACGCTCGTATGAAGCAAATGTTACGGCTTTTAATGCGACAAAAAGTATGTTCTCAAAGACTTTAGAAATTTAAAATTATTGAGGTATGATAAATGGATATAAAAAGTATTGATTCAATAATAACAAATGACCAAGTACAGAAGTCTAATGTACGAAAAGAGAGTGTTTCTACTTTTTCAGGTATATTGAAAGATGCTTTAAATGAAGTTAATGCTTCTCAAACTCAGGCAGAACAGTTGATTAGTGACTTTGCTATTGGCAATGATGTTGAGCTACATCAGGTTGTTATAGCTACAGAAAAGGCTAGTCTTGCTTTGGAGTTAACGATGAGTATAAAAAACAAAGTGGTTGAAGCGTATCAAGAAATAATGAGAATGCAGGTATAGCCATTGAGGTGAGAAAATGGGTTTAGGAGCTCAACTTCGTGAACAAACAAATAATATTTGGAAGAAAATGCCTATAAAACAAAAAGGAATGTTTGCGTCTATTATTGTAATTTCATTATTAATTGTGCTTGGAATAATTTTTGTTCAAAAGCCCAAAATGGAAGTTTTATATTCAAATTTAGAACCACAAGACGCTAGTGCTATAACAGCTAAATTAAAGGAAGAAAAGATTAATTACCAATTGACTGAAAATGGAAAAGCAATTTTGGTAAATGGTGAGGATGTATATCAACTTCGTTTGGATATGGCTGGACAAGTTGACCTAAAAGGCGTTGTTGGATTTGAGTCGTTTAATGAAACAAAATTTGGTGAAACTGATACTGATAAGAGAGTACGTTTTCTTGTAGCCTTACAAGGAGAGCTAACAAGAACTATAGAAGAATTAGATGGTGTAGAATCAGCAAAAGTACACATTGCCTTACCACAACCATCTTTGTTTATTAGGGATGAGAAAGATGCTACTGCTTCAGTGCTGCTTCGCCTGAAAGCTTATGCTAATTTAGATTCTGATAAGGTAAAATCTATAATGTGTTTTGTAAGCCACAGTGTAGAAGGGCTTAAATTAGAAAACGTTACAGTAATGGATGTTAATGGAAACTTATTATCAGAAGGTGTTGAAGATGGGGAATCTTATAGTGCTTCGCGTATATCAGCTAATCAGCTAGCTTTGAAGCAAGAGTATGAAAAAGAATATGCTCGTTCCATTCAAAGTATGTTGGAAAAAATGAAAGGATCTGGTAAGGCGGTTGTTAGATCAAACATTTCTATGGATTTTGATAAGGTAGAAAAGCATTCGGAAATTTATGGAGAACCTATTCTTGTAAGTGAACAAGTAAAAGAAGAGAGTTCAAAAGGATCATCAGGACAAAGCGGTGAGAATCCAGCCGATGCTAATATGATTGGCCCTAGCTATGGAAATGTGGGAGGTTCAGATGAAAGTGAATATCAGTTGACAGAGCGCACTAGAAATTATGACTTTAGTAAGACTGTTGAAAATAAAGTTATTGCTCCGGGAAAGATAACTATGGTTTCCTTATCAGTTATTATTGATGGAGAATTGACACCTGAAGAGGAGAACAAAATCAAAGATGCGGTAGCGATGGCAGGCGGTATTGACATGGATAGAGGAGATCAGATATCAGTAATAGGGATGGCATTTAATAATGCAGATGTTTCTAAAATGAAAGAAGAGCTTGCCCAAAGGGAAACATCTCAAAGAAGAATGGAATATTTAAGAATTGCGATAAAACCGTTAATTGCAGTATTAATAATCGGAGCTATAATTTTTATGATTCGTCGTTCACCTGCATATTTTAAAGAGTTGGGAATTAATACTGGTGGTAGAAGCCAAGAGATTGCAGCAGTAAATGATGATGGAGTTAGTGAAAATGAGTTAAATTTGAGTGAAAAAGCCTTAGAAAGGAAAGCAACGCAGGTACAAATAGAAAAATTAGTTGATAAAAATTCAAAAGAAGTAGCAGATGTAGTTAAGACATGGTTGCTAGAAGAACAGAGGTGATCATATTGGAAAAAGAACAAATGTTGTCGGGTCGTCGAAAAGCTTCTGTTTTTATGATCAGCTTGGGTTCTGAAAAGTCAGCTGAGATAATGAAGTATTTGACTGAAGAAGAAATTGAACAAATTGCCTTAGGTATTGCTAATATTGGTACAGTGGATAGTAAACAAATTGAATATGTTAGAGATGAGTTTGCTCAATTGTATATGGCGTCTCAGTACATAGCACAAGGCGGCGTCGAATATGCTAAAGTTGTTTTGGAAAAGGCGTTAGGATCTGATAAGGCACTTGATGTTATCGATCGATTGTCTACTAATTTACAAATAAAACCTTTCGATTTTATAAGAAAGTCGGATCCCAGCCAAATATTAAATTTCATTCAAGGTGAGCATCCACAAACTATAGCACTTATTATTTCATACCTGGATTCTCAACAATCGGCTGCTATTTTGTCCGCACTTCCGGCAGAGACACAGGCAGATGTTGCAAGGCGTATTGCTATTATGGATAGAACTTCACCGGATATTATTAGGGAAGTTGAGAGCATTTTAGAAAGAAAAGTATTGGCGATGGGAACTCAGGATTATACAAGTGTTGGTGGAATAAATTCTATAGTTGAGATTTTAAATAATGTTGATAGATCCACAGAAAAAACCATACTCGAAACATTAGAAATACAGGATCCTGTTTTATCTGAAGAAATCAAGAAGCTTATGTTTGTGTTTGAAGATATAATAAGAATGGATGATAGGAGTATACAGTTGGTACTTCGTGAAGTTGAGAGTAAGGATTTAGCACTAGCTCTCAAAGGGGCAGGGGAGGATGTGAGTGAAAAAATCAAAAAGAATATGTCAAAACGTGCTGCAGAAATGCTTGATGAAGAAATTGCTTTTATGGGTCCGGTACGTTTGAGGGATGTAGAAGAATCACAGCAAGGTATAGTGAGCATTATTCGTCGCTTGGAAGAATCAGGAGAGATTGTTATATCCCATGGAAAAGAGGACGAGTTAATTGTCTAAAATTATTAAAGCTTGTTATGTTGAAAAACAATGCACGGATGATGTTGTTAAGGATGGTGATGGTGAAGGTAAATTAACGACAGAAGTAGCAAATGATATTTACATTGAAACTAAAATTATGATAGAAGAGTTAGTTTCAGAAGCTCAAAAAAATGCTGAAAAAATTGTATGTGGTGCTGAAGAAAAAGCCAGTAAATTACTGGAAGAAAGCAAGCGTGAAATTGAAGAAATCAAGGGGAAAAGTTATATTGAGGGTATGAATTCGGGATATAAGGATGGGACAAGAAAAGCTGAGGAGGAATTATCTTCTCTTGTGCAGACGACAAATGTAATGTTAGCTGAATTGGTTAAAGTGAAAGAAGATTACCTTAAAAATAATGATGAAGATATTCTAGAATTGGTGTTGCTGATTTCAGAAAAAATAGTAAGAACAGTAGTTGAAACAAAACCGGAAGTTATTTGCGAAGTTGTAAAAAATGTTTTAAAGCGATTAAAGGGTTCAGAGTGTATTACACTTAAAGTTAACCCTATACATGTACCGTATTTGGATGACTATGGGGAACAAGGTAGTGAGTTTGACAAAAATAAAATTACGATAGAAGAGGATTCTGGTTTAAAACCTGGCGAGTGTGTGATAATGACGAAAAATGGTTACATTGAAGCAATCATAGATGAGCAGTTAACGATTTTAAAAAAAGCTTTAAAGGAAGAAATTAATAATGCTGAATTTTAGTAAGTGTAAAAGTAAGGTGATAAATACACAGACATTAAATTTCAAAGGTGTTGTTTCTGAAATTATAGGGCTAACAATACAAGCTAAGGGACCTAAGGCTAGTGTGGGTGAGCTTGTCTACATTGAAAATGATAAAGGTACTATTCCTGCTGAAATTGTTGGGTTTAAAGAAAACAAGACCTTAATTATGCCACTTGGTAATATGACAGGAATTGCTCCAGGGGATTTAGTAGTTGCAAGTGGAAAGGTTCTGAGTGTAAAAGTAGGAACAGGAATAGTTGGAAGAGTTTTAAATGGTCTTGGTGAACCGCTTGATGGGAAGGGAGCTTTGAATTGGGAAATAGAGTATCCTTTGGATGCAGATCCGCCCCATCCATTAAAGAGAAAACGTATATTAGAACCTTTACCTCTTGGGATAAAAGCAATTGATAGTATTATTACGTGTGGAAATGGACAAAGAATGGGTATATTTGCAGGTAGTGGTGTTGGGAAAAGTACTCTTTTAGGAATGATTGCAAGAAATAGTAGCGCTGATGTGAATGTCATTGCTTTAATAGGGGAAAGAGGAAGAGAAGTACGTGAATTTATTGAAAATGATCTTGGTAAGGGGTTAGATAAATCTGTTGTGGTTGTTGCTTCCTCTGATCAACCTGCACTTATCAGACTTAAGGCAGCTTTCTTGGCTACTGCTGTGGCAGAATATTTTCGTGATAGAGGTTCTAAAGTTGTTTTAATGATGGATTCTGTTACTAGATTTGCTATGGCTCAAAGAGAGATTGGTTTAGCAATTGGGGAACCTCCGGCAACTAAAGGATATACGCCTTCTGTATTTTCTGTTATGCCACGTCTTCTCGAAAGAAGTGGTAACTCTGAAAAGGGAAGTATTACAGGACTTTATACTGTTTTGGTTGATGGAGATGATTTGAATGAACCTATTGCAGATAGTGTGAGAGGGATTTTAGATGGACATATTGTGCTATCAAGACAGATGGCTTCATATGGGCATTATCCGGCAATTGATGTTTTAAGTAGTATAAGTCGTGCTATGATAAATATTGTGAATGATGAACATATTAATGCGGCAAATAAAATCAAAGAATTGCTTGCTGTTTATAGAGAAGCTAAGGACTTAATAGATGTTGGAGCTTATCAGATAGGTAGTAATGGGAAAATAGATCTTGCTATTAAATACATTGAGGAAATAAATAGCTTTTTGAGGCAGAACATTAATGAGGCTTGGGTCTATTCCGATATTGTAAAAAAAATGATGGAAATAAACAATCAAATTCTTAATGATGGGTAGAGGAATTGAGTGTATGTTTAAGTATCGATTAGCAAGTGTATTGCGTTTAAAAGAGCATAACGAAAAGATATGTCTTAAAGAAGTGGGAAAAAATGTTGCACTGTTAAGATATGAATGCAAAAGAAAAGAGCAAATGGAAAATGAAATTATAGAACTGGAAAATGATTTTGTGTATTTTTTAAAGGGTTCGATTTCCTCTGAGGAGATTAGTTTATATAGAAATTATTTATGTTATAAGTATGAATTATCAAAATTGCAGGAACAGGTTGTATTGGAAGTAAAAAGGGATTTGGAAAATTCAAAAGAAAGATTAATGAATGCTATAAAGGAAAGAAAAATGTTAACTAAATTGAGAGATAAGCAGTATAACAAATATCAGAGTGAGCAAGAAAAGCTTGAACAAGTTATTCAAGATGAATTGGCAGTTACTACAAAAAGAAGGTAATGGGTGGAATGAAAAAAATTACATTTTTACTTCTGTTAAGTATAATAATTGTATTAGGGACGGGGGCTTTAGCGGCGCATAAAACAGGCTTTATTGATTTGAGTCCGGTTCTTAATAAAATACCATTTGCAAATAAAATTATTGAGACAAATAAAGAAGTTTTAGACGACACGGTAGTTGTATCGCCTATAGAAAAAGAAAATATTCAATTGAGAAAAGAAAAAAGTGAACTAAAAAATATGGTTGTTATATTAAAAGGTGAAAAAACGAAGTTGGATGAACAATTTCAAGAAATGGAAATTGAATTAACTGAGTTAAGGGAGTTAAAAAAGCAAAATGAGATGAAGGTTTCGAATACAAATGAACTGGTTGAGTGTTATAAAGAAATGAAGGCGGAGGCGGTAGCAAAAATTTTTGAAAGCTTAGATGATGATACAGTTATAACAATGTTAGTTCTTTTGGATAATGAACAAACTGCGAAAATATTGGCCTTAATGGAACCACAAAGAGTTGCTTTGATTACGCAATTATTGTTGAATAAAAAAGAGCAACAATAAAGTGAATTAGTTATTTTGAAAGGAGGTGATAAGGAATGAAAAATGTATGCGAAGTTGTTTCAAGTGATTATTTACAGCTAAAACAAGGGAAAAAAAGAAAAGATGCTGGTAAAGGTTTTGATGAAATTTTGAATTCCATACAGGAAGTGAAAGTTGATATTGTAAAGGATGATGAGCAAGATTTACTTGAAGATGGAAATTTAATTGACCCAAAGTTTCAATTACAGATGATGCAGTTGAATGGTAATAATATTTCGGTAGTTGATAAAAATGCAGTAGATACTCAAGTGGATAAAGCTGATTCTGAAGCATTGATGGCACAACATGATGTTGATGACAAGCTATTGGTAGAGCAGATTTTTGAAAAAGCATCAAGTACAATGGAAAGTGATACAGTAGAAGAAAAAACAGGTAAGGATATCTCGATAGATGTTCTAAATAAAAATGAGGATAATGTAAAGGAAGTGCTTTTTCAAGCTAAAACAATTACGGGGGAAACCATAATAGAAGAAACAGAGAACAACGTTGAAGGAAAAGATATTAAAAAATGGGCGGAACAACCTAATACCAATAACAGTTATATTACTCCTGGTAAGGAATTTGAAATTGATAGTTGTGTAATAGTTGAAAGGAATAAATTGTATGTTGATAAAAATACAATAGACTTAGAAAAAAATCTTATTATTGATGAAGTACAAGGGGAAGAGACGGATGTGTCAGAGAAAGTATTAAATTTTAAAGAAGAAAAAGGTTCTAAGGAGAGCTTGTCTAGTCAAAAAGAAGATGTACAAAACATTGAGAGGATTATGCAACAAATAAATGTTTCTAATATTAAGGTAAAGGATAAGGGTTTTATTGATGAGCCTAAGTTGCAAATTCAGAATGTGACAAAGGATTTACCTGAAATGGTGCTATCAAAGTTAAAAACGATAGGTGATAATGACAATAAAGATTTAATTATTCAACTTGAACCTAAAGAATTGGGAAAGATGATATTAAAATTAACAACAAATGATGGAAATGTGTCAGTGAAAATAATTGCACACGTTCCCATGACAAGAGATTTACTTGAAAGTAGTCTGAATAATTTAAAACAATCTTTTATAGAAAATGGAATCAAATATGATCAAATGGACGTTGAACTAGGAGGACAACAATTTAGTCAGAACAATTATCGAGGGCAAAATCAGCAACAATGGCAGCAGAGTGAGTACGGAAAGAATACAGATTACGGAGAGCTAGAAGGATATTTTGATGTTGAAGAAGCTAATAGCCATTTAAAAGAGAATCACTTAAGAACAGGAACGTATGATTATATTATTTAGTGAAAAGAGGTGAAGAGATATGCAAGTAAATGCAGCAGGAACAGATAGTACAACTACTACAAATCAAAATATTACTAAAAATAATATGTTAGATAAGGATGCTTTTTTAAAGTTACTTGTAACTCAACTTCAAAATCAAGATGCAACGAACCCTGTGGATGATAAGGAGTTTATTGCACAAATGGCACAAATATCAAGTCTAGAGCAAATGCAAAATTTAAATCAAACTTTTGAAGATGGAATACAAAAATTAATAGATGTACAATATGTTTATGGGGAAGGTTTAATGTCAATGTTAGACGCAATAAATAAGCAGAGCTTTATTAATAATTTTAATCAGGGGCTTAGTCTGCTGGGACATGAGATAACATATAGAAAAGACTCTGAAGAAATACAAGGAGAGGTAACTGCTATAAGACAAACAAATGATGGCTATAATCTGATGGTTAATGAGGAAGAAGTACAACTTTCAGAAATAGTATCAGTTAGGTAGGGGATTGTTTTGATAGATAAACCGTTTTTTATTTCACAACCAATAGAAGCAATAAGACCAAGTAAAGAACAAATTAAAATTAGTAAAAAACAAAACAATAAAAATTTGTTCAATGAAGTATTGCAAAAAGAAATTAGTAGTAGTGGGAAGTTGAAATTCTCCCGACATGCTCAGGAAAGAATAAATATTAGAAATATTAAATTGGATGATAAGCAGTTAGTAAGGTTAGGTGAAGCTGTTGAAAAAGCTGAGTTGAAGGGAGCAAGGGAATCGTTAGTGCTGTTAGATGATTTGGCTTTTGTGGTAAGTATTAAAAATAGAACTGTTATAACAGCTGTTGATAGTGATAGTAGAAAGGGGAATGTTTTTACAAATATAGATAGTGCAGTAATTAATTAAACAAGCAAATGATTAATGGGGGCTGGACCTCTTTGAGGGAGCCCGGGTCGATGAATGATAGAGGACGACCGCTAAAAATAAGGAGGTTGATGAGTTTATGTTACGCTCATTGTATGCTGGAGTATCTGGTTTAAGTAATCATCAAACGAGATTAGATGTTATTGGTAATAATATTGCCAATGTTAATACGGTAGGCTTTAAAAAAAGCCGTGTACTATTTCAAGACATGCTTAGCCAAACATTGCGGGGTGCATCTTCGCCTACGGAAGATTGTGGTGGGACTAATGCTTGTCAGATTGGAACAGGTGTGACGGTGGCTTTTATTGATGTTATTCATACAGATGGAAGTCCTCAACCGACAGGAAAGAATACTGATCTCTCCATTGAGGGTGAAGGGTTTTTTATGTTGGGGAATGGTGATAATGTGTATTATACAAGAGCCGGTTCGTTTGATTTTGACTATAACATGTCTTTAGTTAATAAAGCTAATGGAATGTATGTCAAAGGAATAATGGCTGATGAAAATGGGGTGATTGATCCAGAAGGGGAGATAGCGA
>JAQUGH010000076.1 GCA_028684195.1 Clostridia bacterium
ATTAGATAAACAAGCAGGTTTATGTGTTCATCCTAATCGAAGGTATCCCCGAGGTACTTTAGCTAATGGGGTTCTTTTTTATTGGGGAAAATCGCAAAAAAAAATTAACCCTCATTTTGTTAATCGCTTGGATAAGGATACATCGGGATTAATTCTTGTGGCAAAAAGCAGATATGGAGCTCAACAGTTTTTTGAGCAACAAAGAGAAAGGAATATATCTCGTTCTTATCAGGCTTTGGTTAAGGGTGAGATATATCCTGAGATGGATACTATTGATTTGCCAATCGGGAGAGCGGATGAAGATACTACAAAGCGAAAGGTTAGCCCAAGTGGACAGGTTTCCATAACAAACTACAAGACATTAGAAAAACTCTCTGGATATTCTTTATTAGACGTTCAATTGGACACAGGTCGTACTCATCAAATTCGAGTTCATTTAAGTCATCTAGGATTTCCCATTTTAGGAGATTATCTTTATGGGGGAGAATCAACCCTTTTAAAAAGGCAGTTTCTTCATGCCTATAAGTTAAAATTTTATCATCCTGTGCAAGAAAAAATGATGGAATTTATTTCGGAATTGCCTGATGATTTGTTAGCAGTTTTGGCAGAGATAAGACGGCAAGATTGAAAGAAAGTTAAAAGTTAAAAGTTAAAAATTAAAAGTGGAATGTAGTTTTTTGTTAAGCGAGAGCATTTTCTAGTCCGGAATCCGCAATAAACAAGGTTGTTCCAGGAACAATATCAATGAGAGTGAAAATGCTTTCATACGAATGTCCTATACCAAGAATTGTGATATCGGAAGTTTGTTGCTTAATCAGATCATTGAAGCTACCTTTAAGAACCTTGATTTGAGTGGAGGCAGGCAATCTAGCATCTTCTATAAATGATTCCATATGTTTGTGGGCTACATCAATTTCATTGTCAGAGTGGACAGCCCTTATGAGACATAAATGAGCGTTCCAGTTGCGAACAAGTTGCAGTGCAATTAAAACAGCAAGATTAGTATTAGGACTTTTATCTCTTAGCCAAAGATTTATTTTCCGTTCTTGACCTAAGCCATAATCAGGGTGTAAATAAAGACACATTAAGCCTATATTAGTGCATTGAATTTTTGTCATAAATTGTAGTAAAGCTTCTTGCTTATCAGTATTGTGGCTGATGTTAAACAAGATTACGTTGGGTGGGAGAAAAGTATGCAATAGTGTTTCTAACACTATAAATAATTCAGCAAAAAGACCTTTTCCTATTGTAGATACCTTGATTATTTGACAAAAAAGATGGTCTTTTCTTATTGGATCTAAAATATCTTCAAGATTGTTTTCGGTAATATCTTTAAGATCATTTTCGTTAGAAGTGAAATTACTAGTGCTAGTTTTGTTAATTTTAATAGTGCTATTAATAATGTTTTTAAGTTTATTATTACTACAAACACTTGCACTTTTCTGACGTTCTATATGCAAATAATAAAATCTTCCTGAGGGCTTTATTATATTTTGAGCAATATAGATAACTCTACGCAAATCCTCAGGTGTTTCAGCAGGAACTAAAATTGAAGGCTTCCAAAGTCGAGGATGATAAGGACGAGACATGGCTTTTTGAGCAGCCCATTCAGATAAAGCAGTGAACAAACCTCCTCTGACATCACCCCATGGCGATACAAGATTTTTCTTAGTTAGCATGAAATATATCACGATGATTACAACAAGAGTTACAACAGTAAATATTTTATTAATTAAGAGCATAGCACTAATACAACCTATGAATCCTATTGCAGGAATTATTAAAGAAAGATGAAGCCTGGGACGAAAACTTACTATTCCAGTGACCTGTTCAAAAAAAACAACAAGATTAATAGCTCCATAAGTTGTTAAAAAGAACATAGTTAAAAGACCTGCTAAGGTATTAAGGTTTCCTGCAAGAATTACAACAAAGGATAATAATGAAGAAACAATTATGGCGTTGCGTGGTTCGCCATCTGGACTTTTTTTAGCAAGGAAACGAGCTCCCGGTATGATTCTATCATTAGCTAATGCTGCCAAAGTGCGGGGAGCACCCACAAGGGTTGATAGAGCGGAAGATAAGACAGCTCCTAATATACCTACAATGATTATAGGTTTAAACATTGCTGATTTTAAAATGACAAATGTGTCTGTAAGCAAAAGATTTTCAGGTATTTGGCGTGCGAACCAGTAGGAAATTATGATGTAGACAAAAAAACCAACGACGATAGCAGAAAGAGTACCTTTGATAATATTTTTGCCAGGATTTTTTAATTCACCTGACATATTAGCTCCGGCAAGTATACCGGTAGCGGCAGGAAAGAAAATAGCAAAGGTTTGCCAAAAGGAAGCTTGCTGGTAATTTCCCCACATTAAAGGAGTACCTGCGTTAAGAGAAGAGCCACCGAGAAAAGATAATATTGAAAGGAAAACAGCACCTAGAATTAGATATTGAACTCTAAAAGCTAATTTAGCACTTATTAATGAAAGAACTGTTAGAACGAACCAAACGATAACCCCAACAAGTTGAACAGAATGACTGGGGAAGAAGCTATGCCATAATTCAGTGAAACCGAAAATATAAAAAGCTACTGAAAAAGATTGAGACAAATACAAAGGGATGCCAATAGCACCTCCTATTTCAAGTCCCAATGAGCGTGAAATGATAGCATAAGCACCACCGGCACCAATTTTTATATTTGTAAGAATTGAGGACATGGATAAACCTGTGCATAAGGTAATGGCGTGTGAAACGACTATAATAATTAAAGCTCCCATAAAGCCTGTATTACCTACTACCCAACCAAGGCGTAGGTACATTATTACCCCGAGAATAGTAAGGATAGTTGGAGTAAAGACTCCATCAAATGTATTTAGTTTATGTTCAATGTTATTCTTTTTCATGGTACTGTTTACCCCCAAGTTTATTATTAAGATATAGATATTTGGCAGGTTTGCACAAATAGGCACAGTTCAACAAATTCGACATTGTGTACAATTAACCTTTTTTATCGCTAATTAAATATCGGGATATTAATGCAAAAGATATGTACATAATTTTTAAAATGTGTGATTTATAAAAATAAATTTGTATAAATAAAGAGAATGGAATAGAATATGTTCGTACTCTGTTATTATATAGTATAATGATAAAAACAACTTAATAATTCTTGTGCATCTGTATGCACATTTGTATGATAAAACTCAAGAAATCGTCTGATTTCATGAGTTTTTGTGGTTTCTAGCCATTTCGACATTTTTCGACAAATTGTACTTGAATTAAATTTGTTGGAGATGGATATAGGGAATAGAGACATAAGATAGGTATAGTCAGATAGGATATTAGATGCGAAGTAATATATGAAGGGAAGGATGATATTTAGTGAAATATTATGCACATTCTTCTAAAAATACAGAAAAACCATGGCAAACGGTAGTTGAGCATTTAAGTGAAACTGCAAGGATTGCCAAGGATAATGCTTCAAAATTCAATGCCGGAGAATTCGGCTATATATGTGGATTGTTGCATGACATAGGGAAATACTCACAAAAATTTCAGCAAAAAATACATGGGGAAATTTTAAATGTTGATCATTCGTCCGCAGGTGCCAAGGAGGTCGTGAATTTATATGGACAAGCAGTTGGAAAACTTCTGGCGTATTGTATAGCCGGACATCATAGTGGATTACCTAATTATGGCACTGAAGCATCTACAGAAGGAACATTATGTGCAAGGTTTAACAAGGAAATAGAAGATTTTAGTGCATATAAAAATGAGATAGAAGTGGTTTCAGCTAGTACCTTGCAGGGTTTACCAGTTAGACCTATTGAGCAATATCAAGGCTTTACGTTATCCTTTTTCGTGAGGATGATATATTCTTGTTTAGTAGATGCTGATTTTATTAATACTGAAAAATATATGTCTGAAATATTAAAACCTAGAGGAAACAATATTACTATTTCTCAATTAAATGATACATTTAATACTTATTTATCTCATTTAGTGTGTGAGAAAACCAAAATAAATGTTAAACGTAATGACATTCTGGAACGTTGTTTAAGTATGGCAAAAAGAGAACCCGGATTTTATACTCTCACGGTTCCAACTGGAGGTGGAAAAACCTATTCCTCTTTAGCATTTGCACTAAATCATGCAACATTAAATAAACTCGAAAAAGTTATTTATGTTATTCCGTACACTAGTATTATAGAACAAAATGCAAAAGTTTTTAAAGATGTGTTAGGAAATGAGAATGTATTGGAACATCATAGCAACTATCAATTTGATAGAAATAGTGATGAAAATATACAGGGTATTGAAGAAAAATTGAAGCTTGCTTCTGAAAATTGGGATATCCCAATTGTAGTTACTACTAATGTGCAATTTTTTGAGTCTTTATTTTCAAACAAAAGCTCTAGATGTAGAAAAATACATAACATATCTAAAAGCGTTATTATATTTGATGAAGCGCAAATGTTACCTGTTGAATATTTAAAGCCTTGTCTTTTAGCAGTGTCCGAGCTTGTGAAAAATTATGGTTCTACCGTTGTATTTTGCACAGCAACACAACCATCAATAAATGAACTATTGCCTTCATCTGTAAAGCCAATAGAAATGATGGATGATCCAAGGCAATTATATAAGGATTTTAAAAAAGTAAAAGTAGTCAAAAAAGGTGAAATGGATGATGATACTCTTGCTAACGAGATAATAAAACTTAAGCAGGTACTTTGTATAGTAAGTACAAGAAAACATGCGAAAGAGATTTTCAATAAAATTAAAGGTGATGCGTTTCATTTAAGTACACTAATGTGTCCGATACACAGGCAAGATACATTTAAAGAAATTAAGAAACGTTTAAAAGAGAAAAAATCTTGTAAGGTTGTCTCAACACAGCTTATTGAAGCTGGTGTTGATGTCGATTTTCCTGTAGTATATCGGTCTCTTGCAGGCATTGATTCCATTGTGCAATCAGCTGGAAGATGTAATAGGGAAGGGCTTTTGTCTTCGGGAAATGTTTTTGTTTTTAAACCTGTTTCAGAATTTGCAAAGGCAAAAGGCTATTTAGAGAGGACAGCAAAGGTTGCGGAAATGGTGCTTAGGAATTATGATGATCCTATTTCTTTGGAAGCGATAGATTATTATTTTAAAATGCTGTATGACATTGAAGGGGAACAAGCTTTGGATAAAAAGGGTATTATAGATTGTTTTGAGGAACGGTATAAGCAATTAGAATTTGATTTTCAAACAGTCGCAGAAGAATTTAAACTAATTGAAAACAATATGTACTCTATTGTAATTCCTTATAATGAAGATGCAGAAAAATTGATAAAGGAAGCATATTTCAATCCATATCCTCGTAGTGTAGCAAGAAAATTGCAACTTTACACAGTTTCAATTTATGAAAATGAATATAAAACATTACTTAAAAATGCCATGATAAAAACAGTTAATGATAGTTTTCTTGTGCTTGATAATTTTGAAAATAATTATGACAAGGGTACAGGACTTATTATTCCAAAAGATGTTTATGGTGAAGCAATATTTGCATAGGGAAAGGGGTGAGAGAGATGGGATTTGGAATTAGATTAAAAGTTTTTGGAGATTATGCTTGCTTTACAAGACCAGAAATGAAGGTGGAACGTGTTAGCTATGATGTTATTACTCCGTCAGCTGCAAGAGGCATAATCGAAGCAATTTATTGGAAACCAGCAATATGCTGGATTATCGACAGAATTCATGTAATCAATGAAATTAAATTCACAAATGTTAGAAGAAACGAAGTTAGTCAAAAAATATCTAGTAGCATTGTAAAATCAGTCATGAATGGTGGTAGTAATAAAGAATTATATCAAATAGCTTCTGAAATTAGGCAACAAAGGGCATCTATGATATTAAAAGATGTGTGTTATATCATTGAAGCACACTTTGAAATGACTGAAAAAGCAGGATTAAGTGATACCCCAAAAAAACATTATAATATTGCACTAAGACGTATGCGACAAGGTCAGTGTTATTATCAACCATGCCTTGGAACAAGGGAATTTGCAGCAAATTTTGAGATGCTTGAAAATGAAGTGCCAACAAGCTTTTATAAAGATGAGATAGATTTAGGGTGGATGTTGTGGGACATTGATTTTCAAAATGATATGACACCAATATTTTATAGGGCAATTATGAAAGACGGAATAATTGAGGTTAAAGATTTATTGAAAGCGAGGTGATAAACAATATGGTCATCAAGGCGTTAAACAGGTATTATGACATACTTGCCGAGGATGAAAAAAGTAATATACCTTTGTATGGATATAGCAATGCGAAGGTTGGCTTTGCTCTTAATATTTCTATGACAGGCGAGTTGCTTGACGTTATTCCTTTGAAGGTAGAAGGGAGTAAGGGCAAAGAACTAGTGCCAAGATCGATGGTAGTGCCGGAACAAGCGAAGCGTTCAGTTAATATTTGCCCAAATTTTTTGTGTGATAACAGTACATATGCTTTAGGAATTGATAACAAAGAGAAGCCTCAGCGAACAAAAGATGCTTTTAAGGCGTTCAAAGAGTTACATTATCAAGTATTAGGTAGTGCCAAAGGGCAAGTCGCAAAAGCAATTTTAGCATTTTTGGATAACTGGAATATTAATAAAACCAAGGAACATCCAGTATTAAAAGATTGTTTGGAGGAAATTTTAGAGGGAAGCAATTTGGTATTTAGATTAGATGGGATGACAGGATATATACATAATGATCTAGAGATCAAAAGACTATGGGAAAAATATAATTCAAGAGGTGAAGATGGACTAGTTGGGCAATGTCTTATAACAGGCGAGAATACTTTAATAGCAAAGTTACATCCTAATATAAAAAATGTGAAAAATGCTCAATCAAGTGGGGCATCATTGGTGTCATTTAATGCCCCCTCCTACGAATCATATGGTAAAACACAAAGCTATAATTCTCCAATTAGCAAAAGAGTTGCGTTTGCTTATACCACTGTTTTAAATCATATGCTTTCAAATCAAAAGCAAAAAATTCAAGTGGGTGATGCAACTACAGTATTTTGGGCAGAAAGTCCCGAGGAAATATATACTGATTTTGCAGCGGAGCTTTTTAATCCTTCTAATAATCAAGAGGGAAAAGAAGATAAGAGTTCTTACAAAAGAGATATCAAGGTACAAGAATTAGTCAAAGAAGTATTGTTTAGGGCAAAGTCTGGAATGAGAATTAGTGATATTGATGGAAAAATAAATGAACAAACAAAATTCTACATCTTAGGATTATCACCAAATGCAAGTCGTGTTTCAGTGAGGTTTTTTCATACGGATAGTTTTGGTGGATTCATAGAAAAGATAGCACAGCATTATAAGGATATGGGAATAGCAAAAGATTTTGATAACAAGCCTGCAAATATACCTATTTGGATGATGCTTAGGGAAACGGTTTCACCTAAAAGCAGTGATAAAGAGGCAATACCTCTTTTAGCAGGTGCTGTGATGCGTTCTATTGTGAGCGGAAGTCCGTATCCAGTGTCACTTTTTAACGCTATTATGCTTAGAGTAAAAGTTGATATGGATGATAAAGATAAAGGCATTCAGAGGGTAAATTATGTTAGAACTGCAATGATTAAAGCATATTTATTAAGGCAAGCAAGGATCCACAATAATAAAAAGTTAGAGGAGGTTTTAACAGTGAGTTTGAATGAACAATCAACAGATACAGAATATCTTTTAGGACGGCTTTTTTCTATTTTGGAAAAAGCTCAACAAGATGCAAATCCGGGAATAAACGCAACGATAAAGGATCGCTATTTTGCATCTGCCTGTGCAACTCCTGCAGCAGTATTTCCAATTTTATTAAGATTAGTACAACATCACATTTCAAAATCAGATTATGGTTATGCAATAGATAGAAAAATTGAGGTTCTTATGAATGAGATAACCAAATTTCCAACTCATCTAACTCTTGAGCAACAAGGGACATTTGTCATTGGATACTATCAGCAAAGAGTTGCACTTTATAAAAAATCTGAAAAAGTAGAAAAAGAGAAAGAAAATTAAAATTGAGGGGGATTGAAAAAGATGAGTGAAGTTATTAAAAATCGTTATGAATTTGTAGTTCTGTTTGATGTGGAAAATGGGAATCCAAATGGTGATCCTGATGCGGGAAATATGCCAAGAATTGATGCAGAAACAGGGTATGGCATTGTAACAGATGTATGTATTAAGAGAAAAATAAGAAATTATGTTGAGGTTGTTAAAGATGATTGCGAAGGATATAAAATTTATGTTAAAGAAGGGGCGATACTTAATAAACAGCATGAGACAGCATATATCCATTTAGGGATTGACCCTACTGATAAGAAAGCAGTAAAAGAAAATAGTGGATTACTTAAAGATTTTATGTGTAAAAATTTCTTTGATGTGCGTACATTTGGGGCAGTTATGACGACAAAAGTTAATTGTGGACAAGTTAGAGGACCTGTTCAAATTAATTTTGCAAGAAGCATTGATCCTATAGTTGCACAGGAATTAACGATAACTCGTATGGCGGTGACAACGGAAAAGGATGCGGAAAATAAAACAAATGAAATGGGAAGAAAACATATTGTTCCCTATGCACTATATAAAACTGAAGGATATATATCGGCAAATCTAGCGAAAAAGACAACAGGTTTTTCGGAGGAAGATTTAGAGCTTTTATGGGAAGCAATCATAAATATGTTTGAACATGATCATTCGGCGGCTAGAGGTAAAATGGCAGTTCGAAAGTTAATTGTATTTAAACATGATAGTGATATAGGCAATGCACCATCACATAAATTATTTGAGTTAATTAGTGTTGAAAAGAAAAATAATGACGATATACCAACTCGAAAGTATAGCGATTATGATGTTAAAATTGATACAGCAAATGTACCTGAGGGCGTATCGATAATAGAAAAGATATGACTTTAACATATAGTGAAGATGACCTCTTAGCGCTATCGGGTATTCAGCATTTTGCTTTCTGTCAAAGGCAATGGGCGTTAATACATATAGAAAAGCAATGGGATGAAAATTTGCTTACAATTGAAGGGAAACAGTTACATGAATGTGTTGACAATCCGGATTTCTTTGAGGCGAGAGGGGGTATTTTAACAGCACGTTCCGTGCCTCTTTCTTCATATGTACTTGGATTTTATGGTGTTTCCGATGTCGTAGAATTTTATGCTGTAATGGAAAATGGAATAACTTTAAATGGACGCAAAGGGAAATGGCAATCTGTTCCTGTTGAGTATAAACGAGGAAAGCCTAAGAAAGATATTATTGATGTAGTGCAATTATGCGCTCAAGCGTTGTGTCTTGAGGAAATGCTTAGTACTAACGTTAATTATGGATACTTATTTTATGGGGAAACAAAGCATAGAACTAAAGTACTATTAGATGAAGAACTTAGAAATAAGGTTGTAGAATACTCAAAGCAAATGCATGACT
This sequence comes from Clostridia bacterium, assembly GCA_028684195.1. Taxonomy (GTDB): domain Bacteria; phylum Bacillota; class Peptococcia; order DRI-13; family DTU073; genus JAQUGH01. Next base: position 9,470 of record JAQUGH010000076.1, read on the forward strand.
TATTTGAAAAGCAATATACGCCGAAAGCTGCTACGGATAATAAGAAATGCAAATCATGTTCCCTTGCTGATGTTTGTCTTCCTAAATTAGGGAAGAAGCAAGCAAGTGTCAGTAATTATGTCAAAAAATATTTAGGGTAGGTATACGGATGAAAAAACTTTTAAATGTTTTATATGTTAGTACGCCAGATTCTTATTTGTCCTTAGATGGGGAAAATGTTGTTATATCAGTAGAAGGAAGTGAGAAATTCCGAATACCAATACATAATATAGAAAGTATTGTGTGTTTCGGTTATAAAGGTGCAAGTCCCGCATTAATGGGATTTTGTGCAAAAAAAGGTGTAGGATTATGTTTTTTGAGTCCCTACGGTAAATTTTTGGCTCGTGTATCTGGTGGTGTATATGGGAATGTTTTGCTAAGAAAAAAGCAGTTTAGTGTTTCTGTTAATGAAAATGATTGTGTTCCGATAGCGATAAACTGTATTACTGGGAAATTGGTAAATTCAAGGATGGTACTTGAACGAGGGATTCGTGATCATGCTGAACAGCTTGATGTTGATACTCTCGAAAAGGTATCTGCATATATTAAAGATGGTACTAAACGATTGCAAAATTGCATGGTCCTGGCCTCGCCAAGGGCCAGCTCTCCCCAGATGATATCCATGCCACCGGAACGGGCGTGAAATATCTCCCCTATCGATCGAGAGCCTTCGCTTAT
>JAQUGH010000077.1 GCA_028684195.1 Clostridia bacterium
AATTTGAAGTTTAAAGAAGTTCCCGAGCTTCTTAAAATTAAAATTAAACCTATCTTGACTGGTGAATACACAGATCACATTCCTTGGTAACAGACTATTTATACCAATTATATTTTTTTAATATGTAGAAAAGACTAAGTCCCAAAATATAGCAAGCTATCATCTGACCAATTCCCACATAAATTATTGATAATAACAAGGGTGCATCAACAGCAAACTTTAATATTAGCCCAACAACAACAGCATTAACTACAACTGGCGGTAAAGGTGCTAACCATATATGTGGCATCTTACTTGTCATGTATGCTGCTATGAGTGTAGCTAAGCTACCAAAAAAAATATCAAGCACCATTCCACCATATACATTGGCTATAAGACAACCTATAAAAAGTCCCAATATACTTTCTGGAAAAATAAAAGGAAGAATAGTCATAGCCTCAGAAATTCGAACTTGAACCATTCCGTAGCTAATCGGTGCTAAAGCAATAGTAATAGACGCATATAAAGCAGCAATTATTCCAACACGGGCTATTTTATTTGTTCTCATTAAAAATCAAAACCTCCTAAGATACGCTATCATGAATTTAATTACTTACTTATTCACTTCCTAAATTATATTCATTGCTTTCCCTTTATACAAGGTTTTATTTATACTACTGTTTAATCTATATATAGAGATATTGTAATTTTATAGAACCTTTTTAATATATTATAAATAATTAATATATATTGCTTTACAATAATCTTACTATGATATATAATTTATTTTGTTTTTTACTACTGTCATTAATTATCTAAAGTGTAAAATGTTACGCGCATAAAGAAAGGAGTTGATCTAAATGGCTTTAAAAAATTCTGAAAGAAGCTACTTTCAAAACGTTCCTTCTTTGCGTCTTATCGTTTGTATACTGTTTTTTCCTTGTTTTTTTCTAATGGACAAAAATATCCCCTTATCGCTTTATTTCGTTGCAATAGCCTTTCTTTTGTATGCTATCCTACTCATTACCTTTCCCACATTAAATATTTCGTTAAATAATTCTTACCCTTTAACTCATTTAGGAGATATGCTTTTTATAAGTCTTCTTCTTGCTTTTGATAAAAAATATTCTTTATCCCTTTCTCTTTTTTATATAATCCCAATTATAACCGTCTCACTTGGAAATAAAAAACTATACACCTACTTAATTACATCTATGTCAAGTATAAGCTTTATCTTGATTAGCATTATCAATAATGTTAATTTACCTTCTGTTATATTGCAAATAATTTTTTTCTTTATTATATCTTTTTACACACTAAAATTAACCGAAACCTTTCATAAATCCTACTTTGTCCAAGCCAATCAAGATACATTAACAAAAATAAACAACAGACGATTTTTTAATCACAGTCTCAAGTCTTTAGCAGAAAAAAATATTCCCTTTTCTTTAATATTAATTGACTTAGATAATTTCAAGCTTCTTAACGACACAGAAGGTCATTATCATGGAGACTATGTATTGAAAATAATTGCTCTGATTATGAAAGAATGTACAAGAGATTCAGACATTATTTCTCGCTTTGGAGGAGATGAATTTGCTATTATCCTCCCTGAATCCAGTAAAGAAACCAGTAAAAATATAGCTGAAAGAATTCGTAATAACGTCTTAGTTAACCCAAAGTTTATACCTTATTCCAAAGTAAGTCTTTCTATGGGTATTGCAACCTTTCCTAATGATGGTGATACAATTGAGGATATTTTAAAAAAAGCAGATGAAGCCCTTTACACTGCTAAGGACAAAGGCAAAAATTTTATTCAATTGTATTAAAGAGAGCAACTTTATAGGTGCTCTCTTTAATAACTAATTTAACTCTATCTAATTCTAACTTGAACAGATAAACTAACATTTGTCGCTATGTTTGTTACTTTAATTGTATACGTCCCGGAAGATACTTGATTACCATTATTGTTTGACTGATTCCATGTATTTTCAATTACCTGTGTTCCACTAGGATAGATAGTTATAAGCCTAGTATATTGAGCAAAATTACGTCCTCTCGAATAATTCCAAACGCTACCCGAATTACCACTAACTTTTATTTCAACGATCTGACTAGTCTTATACCGAAGACTAATTTCATCATCTGTTACATTAGTCTTAACAAGAGATATTTTAATTGTTTCCCCTTTGTTATAGACCTTTTTATCAGTATATAAAATGTGTCTTAACCCTTGACTAACATTGGTATCAATAGGTGTTCCATTAGGTGGTTTGGGTTCAGTTGCACAATTTACACCCAGAGCCCTCCAAGTGGCTCCAGTTACTTTACCAGTTACTGATAATCCTTGTTGACGTTGCAACCTTTTTACAGCTCTTTCCGTCCTCAAAGCATAATTACCATCTATTGCGCCTTTATAATAACCCTTACCTTTAAGCAAACCTTGTAAAAATCTAACTGTTGATCCTGTATTACCCCGTTTGAGAATTGGACAATAATATTCCTGCGGAGGAGTAGGATAAATAGGAGGAATTGGAGTTGGGATTACACCACAATTCACCCCAAGAGCTTCCCATGTTCGCATATCAACAACTCCTGTAACAGCTATTCCTTTACGAGTTTGTATTAATCTTACTGCAGCCACTGTCTTTGCTCCAAATATACCATCAATAGCCCCAGGATTTGCCCCTGCATTCGTCAAAAGTCTTTGTAATTGAATAACTGCAGTTCCCCTAGAACCTCTTTGTAACAATGGACACACTCCAGGAACAGGAGTAGGAAATATTGGCGGCGGAATTGGTGTCGGCATTGTACCAGCAGAAATAATTAAAACTTGGCCCACATAAATTATATCAGGATTAACAATATTGTTTTCACGTACAAGCGTATACACTGTTGTTCCAAATTTTTGGGCAATAATACCTAAAGTATCACCCACCTGAACTATATACTGCATAAGCTCATCTCCTTTTGAGTATTCTATGCCCTATATACTATGTATCGGTGGGTGATTTTGTTTGTCTAAAAATTATTTATGACCAAAAAACAGTACAAAACCTGAATAAAAAAAAGAAATAAGTGCCAATAGTATTACTCCCAAAGCACCCCTTATATTTTTTTCATGCCACAACCACCGTGCATAAGTTAATGTATAAAAGCTTACCACAAAAGCCACAAGCAAAAACAAAATATTACTAATCAAATTACTCATAATATGTTTCTCCTTACTTATGAGAAGGCGCTGTTTGTGCCATTAAACCAGTACGACAAATTGAAAAATTAGTTTTTACGTCAATATCCACCTCAGAATATTTTTCTAACCATCTATAATCAACCCATTCTTCCCATGTTCCAAAATATTTTCTTGTATATTCACCAAACCCAAAAATATCACTTTGATATTCTTTTTGGGTTTTTCTAACAAGAGCAACTACTTCTCTAGAAAAATAATTACTAACATATCTCTCAAGTATTTTCTCCCTTTCCCCTTTTTCATAGTTTTGTCCACTTTGAATAGAAAGAATCTCTCCTTCCAAAAACAATTGAACTTCAATTACAGTTTTAGCTTCGGTTATATCTACCCGAATCTCAGGGCTTAGCCCTTTTTTAATTTCAAGTACAATTATACTCTTATCAGGTTCTTCCGGATCTGGAATAGTAAATACTCCTTTTGAAAATCACCCGTTAGCATTTGATAATATCGTGTCTCTTTTCCATTTAGAAAACCCACTAACTTATCATCTCTAAATACCACTTGACCAATAATTTCAATCTTAGCTCCACCCTTTCGAGGAATATCTCCAGGTAAATATGCCATCTCTTCCTCCGCTTTTTTCTCGTTTCCTATATCCTGTCCTTTCGTAATTTTATCATCCTCTTTATTTTTTACTGCCATCAAAGCGGTAATAGGCTGTAGACCGGGCGATTTTAAACCTTGATAAAATTTATGAATATTTGATTCAGGAACAAAACCAGTAAATTTCGAGGCATTCATCAAAAGGTCAATGTAGCGTGATGTATATTTTTCGAAAATAAGTTCCTTATTATGTTCAAGAAACTCACTAGCCTCACCTCTAACTACCGTAAGATAGTTAGTTCGACGCAGTTCCCTACATCTTACCAAAGGATTGATATACTTGCTTAAACCTTCCTTAGCTATATCCTCAGAGACAATTACCGCCTTATTATGAACGAAGGTTAAATTCTTGCTTATAAAAGAACTTGCTAACTCTTTAGCACCAAAAATAGAGGCTGCCTCTACCGTTACAACTTCGGTAGCCTTTTTTTGCTCTCCCCCTTCAACAGGCTGAGGTACAGCAATTTGAAAGCTTACCTTAACAATATTTTTTTCGCCCTTATCTATACCTATTAAAATAACGTATCCTAATTCATCAGTTTCCTGTGAGCCCCAACAACCTTGAGTAAAAATAATTGTTATTAAAAGCAACACCAATAATCCAAATCTGCATTTCATCAGCTCTATTCCTCCTTTCTTTTAAGAATTAATGCCACTACTAAGATGAAAAGAGGTAATACAAAAGTAACTAGCCACCCATAATTGAATTTTATATCCTCATACATCACAGTCTGCATCATATCAGCCGGGGTTAAAGATAAACTAAAAACCAAAAGACAAATTGCGGGTAAAAGCGGACGATAATAAGGTAATTTTAATGTATCCTGAAAAATAATTGTCGATACAAATAATCCCATGGAAAGACGCAAAAAAGCCGTGAAAATCCAAAACATAACAAAAATAGATTCAACTCTTTGAAAATAATGTCCTAAATTTATAGAACGACTTAATTGATAAAACGGAACCAACGTCTCAATGCTGGTAGGAACCGGCAAAACCATTTGATAAACGATTACTATTGCCGCAAAAAATATTGTAACAAGAATTATACTAAAAGCCCCTGCCTGCTTTACTTTCTTAACGTCAAATTGGAAATAATGAATAATATAGCATAAAAGAATAACTTCCCCGAAAGCAGAAATGCCTAAGAAGCTATTCTTACCAATTGATAATATTCCTGAACCCCAAATAGGGGTAATCTGTTTAAAATCATAATAAGGATACAATAATATCAACACTGCAATAACACTTGCTATAATAAACGGAAATGAAATATAAGCACTACGAGATATAGCCTCAATTCCATAATAAGCTGCTATCCAAGCTGCCAAAATAAATACTAGAGTTAAAACAATAACAGGCGTTTCCGTTAAAGCAGTAATAATAACAACTTCGCTAAATATCCTTAAGGAATTACTTATAACAAGAATACTAAAAGTAAAAACAACAATATTTAAAACAGTACCTATAATAGACCCAAATGTTGATTCAGTAATAGCCGTAAGTGATTTCTTGGGAAAACAAGCTAAGAAACTAGAAATGAGCAACCAAAGACATAAACTTATTAAACCACTAAAAAAAACAATTATCCATCCTGCCGTCATCCCCAATTGCGTAACTAGCCGAGGATAACCTAAAAAAGCTTTTGTCCCAATCATGATACTAATAAGAGTTGCTACTTCGGAATATCCTATATACACTTTATTCTTCATTTTTTCTCCCCCCACGTGGCTTCTTAATCCAGCCCCTACTTACTTCAGGCTGTCTATGCCTATCCAAGGGTTCAAGATAATCTACACGTTCTTCCATTGACCAAACAGGACCTCTAAGAACTACATCAGGTTCTGTTCTGGTTTTAGGAGCAATCGGAGCTAAAAAGGGAACTCCAAAAGACTTCATGCTTACCAAGGAAATTAGCAGTAAAAATAATCCCCCTGAAATTCCAAAAAATCCAAATATCGCTGCCAAAATAGTAAAAACAAAACGAATACCGCGAAGACCAAAGGATAGCGAATAATTTGGAATAGCAAAAGAAGCTAACCCTGTAACAGCAATGACAATTATAAGAATCGGACTAATAATACCAGCTTGGACAGCAGCTTGCCCAAGAATCAATCCCCCCACAATTCCAATAGTATTACCAATAACACCGGGAACCCTTACCCCTGCCTCCCTAATTAATTCAAAGGAAAATTCCATTGCAAAAACCTCAAAAATCGTGGGATAAGGAACAGTTACGTGGGATGCTGCAATAGCCAATAATAGTTCCGTAGGAATCATTTCTTGATGAAAATTAACTACAGAAACGTAAATACCCGGAGTAAGCATAGCAATAAAAATAGCTGCTATTCTCAATAATCTTAGGAAATTTCCGTAGGGCATTCTCAAATAATAATCTTCCGGACTATGAAGAAGAGAAAAAAGGGTAATAGGAACTACAAGAATCTGAGGTCCCCCATCAATAATTATAGCTACATGTCCTTCCACCAAAAAAGACACCACTCTATCCGGTCTTTCTGTAGTAAGAACCTGAGGACTAATCATAAAAGGATCCTCCTCAATGAACTGTTCCAAAACCCCTGCTGCTCCAACATAATCCGTCTTAATAGATGTAATACGTCTTTTAACCTCATCTACTAGCTTCGGATTAGCTAAATCCTCTAAATACATAATACCTACATCCGTATTATTCCTCGAGCCTGCCTTAACCATTTCTGTAATCAGCTTTTCATTTCGTAAAGCTTTTCTAATCAAGCCTGTATTACTTCGCAATGTTTCATTAAATGCTTCATGTGGTCCCATTATTACTTGTTCTGCTTCCGGTCTTCCAACTGTACGTCTGTCCCATCCTTTTGTCTCAACCACAAGACATTTACTGGAACCTTCTATAAACAAAGCCGTTCCACCAAAATTAACATTATCTAAAATATCCCTATATTTATCTAAAATCCTTACATCATGTCCCGGTAATAAATGCGTCCTTATGTATTCAGCTATATTCCCTCCTATCGGCACTTTCTTTCTATCCTGCTCTTTTACTTCTTCCAGCAAGACCATTAGCGGCTTAAGAATACTTCCATTAATGATATTTTTATCGCAAAGTCCATCAATAAAGAGCACAAAAGCCTGAAGAGGAGGATCTAAAGCAATATAGAATTCGCGAATAATAATATCCTTGTTTTTGGATAGAGAATATATTTTATCAAGATACTCTTTATTTGTTTTTAAATTAGGCTCAACAAAAAGCTCCTCAATAACTAAAGATTTACCTTCATCATACTTTTCCTTTTTCCTGCAACCCTGTGTTTTATGGACTTGCTTAGGTTTCTTTAAATCATTGCCCTCAACTTTATTTGTTCTACTATTTTTCGTTTTAACATTATATATATTTTTGTTTTGTTTCCCTTCAGAAGACTCGTTCCCTTCGTCATTTAAAACAAAGCCTTCTTTGCATTTTTCTTCCTTAAAGGTAACTATATTAGCAATTATATTCCAAAACTTTTTTCTAGAGCTATCATTCCCCATTTGACCCGCCCTTTCCAATTACTTCTTTATTCTTTAACAGAATTACTAAAATTATGCTTATCACTCTTTTACCTAATTTGCATAAAGTATTATAGGCTAACCATGTCCTACCATAATTTAATACGTATTTTTACAAATAAGAAAGGAGTCATTCAAAATGGAAAAGTATAATTCAATTAAAAGCATCATTATGGAACTCAATGAACTTCTGGTTGTGTACGGTTACATGATTCAAAATGCACCTACAGAAGAAGCTAGAAGAATGTCAGAGCTTAACAAGAAAACCGTAATAACTACTAAAATATTTCTTGAAACGATGTACTGCAAAATATTCGGTGAGGCTATCCCCGATCTAGGAGAAGCTGCTAAAGATGTTCCTGTATTTGCTGATTTTAGAGCAGCCGCTCAATATGCTTGCAAAGAAGAAACCGAAGTCATCTCTAGGCTTAAAAATCTCTACTTGAAAACCGAAAGCTGTTATCACGACACTATCTTTAGTTGCCTTGTTGAACATCAATTAAATGCCATGAGAATGTTATATCTTTTAACATAAGATAAAGAAGAAAGATAAAGAGTATCTCCCTTTAGGGCGGTACTCTTTATCTTTCTTCTTTAAATCAAGCACTTTCCTCATTTATCTTCGCATATCATAGCAAAGAAAATAGCTACAACTACGAGCATGAACAATTAACAGTTTAATATAACCTTATTATGGTGTAATATAGATTTAAGGGGGTGGATAAGTGTGAATTTTGATAAAGCACGCCACTGGACAGTAAACGATTTAATAAAAATAGTGAAGAATAATCTTACAGAATATAAAACTCTGGAATTTAAAAGTCTATATGCACTAGCTTTAGATGCAAAAAATGAAATTAGCAAAGACGTTTCTAGTTTTGCTAACTCCGGTGGTGGCATCATTATTTATGGTATAAGAGAAAACAAAGAAGATCTCGAGATCTACTTAGAGCTTGAAAAAGGCTTAGAACCCAATAACCGTTTCAATAAAGAATGGCTAGAAAATGTTATTTTTTCTCGTGTTAGTCCCAAAATAAAAGGTCTTTATATTAACCCTATTAAACTTCCCAATAACAATTATGTCTATGTTGTTATTATCCCACAAAGCACTACTGCTCATATGGCTGGAAATAACCGTTACTATAAACGTCATAATTTTAAAACTGAACCTATGGAAGATTACGAAGTAAGAGACGTTATGAACCGTCTTAACAAACCCCATTTACGTCCTTTCTTCACTGCACCTAGACACATTAACTTAGATGATTATACTTTAAAAACAATTATTATGAATAAAGGAGCAGCTTTTGTCAGACATTTTGCTATTCGTATCTGTATTCCTGAAATTATAATTAACGAGAATAATTTATTAAAAGGCAGAAAACTGCAGATTGATAATATTTGGTACAGAGAATACTTAAAACAGTCCACTCCTAACCAATATATTTTCCCAGGTTTTCGAACTTCTCTGAACTCACAATTTCTCCCTTTGCTGAAAGCAGAAAAAAGCAAACAGCATGGACATCTCTACATTTACTGGACAATTTATACAGACAAATCTAGCCCTCAAAACGGCAAAACTCCTCTAAACTTCATTATAAAAAACCGACTCGAAGAAAACCCACCCGCTAAGTAATCAGGTGGGTTGATTTTGTTTTTGTTATTATAACGTAAATATGTAGCTTAAGATGTACGAAAATTAGTAAACTGTAATTCAATAGCAAAATCATGCTCTTTGATAGCCCCAATTACTTTTTGTAAGTCATCTCTATCTTTTCCACTGACACGCACCTGCTCATCCTGAATTTGAGCCTGTACTTTTAGTTTCATCATCTTTATAGTAGCAACAATTTCCTTTGCCTTTTCCGATGAAATTCCTTTTTTTATCGTAATAGTCTGTCTCACCGTCCCACCGGAAGCTGGTTCGATTTTCCCATACTCTAAAAACTTTAAAGATACCCCACGTTTTACCAATTTCCCTTGTAAAATATCTATAACACTTTTTAATTTATATTCATCATCAGCAGTAATCTTTATCTCATCATCATTGACCACTTCCACATCCACTTTACTTCCTTTGAAATCAAACCGTTGACTAATTTCCTTAGCAGTCTGATTTACCGCATTATCTACTTCCTGTATATCTACTTGTGAAACAATATCAAAAGAATTTTGCTTAGCCATTGTACATTCATTCCTCCTATCTAGTTTTTTCTACTCCATTTTTTCTATATAGTTCTACTCCAAATTCTTCTCTCTATTCTAATTAATTATATCTAGTTCATCTACTTTATGCAAATTATATTATCTAGTATCTCGTTCTTTTGGAATATTTTCTTTAGTTTTTGCAATTTTTGATATTGATGAATTTGTTTCCTCTTTAATAAATATTGGTATTCTTCCACTTTCGTCCTTTTTTAATTGGCTTGTTATTGCTGTATAATCATTCTCTAAATATTTATTTAATACACCATAATTAACTTTAATAAAATCTTTAAATTCTTCATTTGTAACTAATTTATTTTCCTCATTAAATTTCTTAACCTTAGCCAATTTATCATCCAATTCACGCAGTACTTTTATAAAATTACTTTCATGTACATCACTTACTTTTCCTAAATTGCAAATCACAACTTCATTTACTGAATTTATATCAATATTTTCTTTAACAAATTCCACTTGTCCAAATGAAGCATCGTTAATATCTTTCGCAAAGTCTTTTACTCTATCCGTAACTTCTTTCAAATCTCCTAAAGTGTAGTAACCTCCTGTTTTACTATCTA
>JAQUGH010000078.1 GCA_028684195.1 Clostridia bacterium
ATGAGTAAAGGGTCAAATGTCCCGAAAGATAAAGATGGATATAGCATAGGTTTTTCTTGTAATAATACATATTTAGAATATGAATTAATAGATGTTGATTCAGATGGGGCAAATGAAATATTGTATAAAACAAGTACCCATGCTCAAGGAGGTTATGAAAATCAAGATGTAAATATAGTTAGGTACAATGGTAAAGAATTCAAGGAAATCTTTACTAAAGGGTTATTCTTGAAAGAGCCTTGTCCTCATCCATATTGTTATGACAATAGCTATGAATTTGTGAAAAATGAAAGCAACCCTGACTTATATGATATTATTTTTCATATTAATACACAGAATGACCAAGAATTCTTGGAATTTGAAGGTCAATACAATGTAATAGTTGATGAGCCACAAAAAGGGGATATCGTTTATTTTTTCAATGGTGATGAATATAGTGAAATTGAAAAATCAGATACTGATTTAAAAGTTGAAGAAAATAAGGTAGCACTTGTCATAGGAGAGCGTGCCCAGGAAGTGCTATCTGTATTAAAAGATAAGGATTATGTGAAATTAGCGGAATATGTTCATCCGGAAAAAGGGGTGCGTTTTACGCCATATTCGTATGTCGATTTAGATAGTGATATTGTGCTTTCTAAAGAGCAAGTTAAAAATGGTTTAATAAATATAAATATATATCGTTGGGGATTTTTTGCTGGTTCGGGATTCCCAATAGAATTTACAATAGATGAATACCATGACAGATTTGTTTATGACTATGATTTTATGAAGGCAGATAGTGTAGGATACAATCGTTTCATTGGGAAAGGGAATACTATAAACAATGCCTTAGAGGTTTACTCCAAGTCATTAATTGTGGAATATTATACTTCTGGTACTGAGGAGTATAATGGAGTGGATTGGAAAAGCTTGCGTCTTGTTTTTGAGCAAAAAGATGGCGGATGGTATCTTGTGGGGATAATTCACGCACAATGGACGATATGATGTTTCTAAGATGCTAAGATTTATTAGCGATGAGATTTCTGATTTCAATTCTTCAGTATTCTATAGTAACCCAGATTACTTAAAAATGTCCTATAAAGAAGGCAAGTTATTGGCATAGAAGAAAAAGGTATTATTATAGTTGGGCATGGAGATAAATGTTATATACTCATACATTCATATTTTTATTAAGTACAATATCTAGTAAAATAATGTAGAGGAAGCTAAGTGATTTGTATTATAATTATAAATATAATATTTAATTTAGTAAGGAGGTTATAATTTATGAATCAAATAATGATTAATGAATTAGTAGAAGGATTACTTAACATTTATGGGAGTCATCTAATAAGCATCATTCTTTATGGTTCAGTTGCTAGAGGGACAGAACTATTAGATTCGGACATTGATATTGCTATTTTGCTGGATAATATAAATGACCAAGATACAAAAGATAAGTTACTAGATTTTGTGGTTGAATTAGACTTAAAATATGATAGAGTATTTTCTGTTATAGATATAGATTATAGTCAGTTCTTAAAATGGGAAAAGATATTGCCATTTTATAGAAATGTGAAAAAGGATGGTGTGGTTTTATGGAAGGTAGCATAAAAGAATTATCTGTTTATAGATTTTCTAAAGCAAGGGAGGATGCAAAAGCTGCAGAAATTATGTTAATAGAAGCTATTTTTAAAGCTTCTATTAATCGCTCTTATTATGCAATTTTTCATGCTATGCGTGCAGTAACTATTTTAAAAGGATTTGATTCATCTAAACATTCCGGTATTATAGCGTATTTTAATAAAGAGTTTATTAAAACAGGTGAATTTGATAAGATATATTCAAAAATTGTCAAAGCGGCTTCATTACTTAGAGAAAAATCGGATTATGAAGATTTTTATGTGGCTTCAAAACAAGATGCTATTATACAACTTGATAATGCAAAGCAATTTGTTATTATAGTTGAAGAGTATTTAAAAAGGAAGGGTATATTGAATTGAGATTAGTTTTCATACATTAAAAGCAATAGATTGTTTAAAGTTTGAAGAAGGGAATCATTGTTTGTCCTTTGAACAAGTCTTGGATGAAATTATAACAGAATTTAATATTAAGGAAGGCAGATTTGATTCTGTAGGAAATTGTAAAAAAGTGGATTAATGGAATGAGAGGAGAGAAAGTAATGGAGAAAAGTAGAAATGCTTTGTGGAAATGGGCGGTTTTATTGGTTTTTGCTTGTCTGGTAAGCAGTATATTGATATTTGGGTCTGCTGAGGCAGTGACGCTTGAAGAGGCTCAAGCATATGGGAAAAAGATAGCTGCTGGGTATTGGCATAATATGTCATTAAAGAGTGATGGTACGGTAGTTTGTGGAGGAGAAAATTGTGATGGTCAGTGTGATGTACCAATAGGCTTGAGTAATGTAGTTGCTGTAGCAGCAGGGGAAAATCATAGCGTGGCGTTAAAAAGTAATGGTACGGTAGTATGCTGGGGGGAAAATTTCTATGGTCAGTGTGATGTTCCAGCAGGTTTAAATGATGTAGTTGCAATAGCGGTAGGGGTAGAGCATAGTATGGCATTAAAAAGCAATGGTACGGTAGTCTGTTGGGGATATAATAACTGTAATGTTCCAGCTGGATTGAATAATGCAGTTGCCATAGCAACAGGTTATTGGCATAGTATGGCATTAAAAAGTGATGGTACGGTAGTTTGTTGGGGACACAATGGGGATGGTCAGTGTGATGTACCGGTGGGGTTTAATTTATTTTCTATTCCAAAGCCAGGGGTAAGCTTAGATAAGAGTATCATGACCTTAACTAAAGGTGGTTCCATTGGTACTTTAGTCGCAATAGTAAGTCCTAGTAATGCTATAAATAAGAATGTAAAGTGGACTTCGAGTAATACAGCAGTAGCCACGGTGTCTGATGGGGTTGTAACCTCGGTGGGTGAGGGTATTGCAGTAATTAAGGTGAAAACTAATGATGGTGGTTATACGGCGACATGTACGGTCACGGTAAATCCAGTTTTTGTGACGTTTGAGGAGGCACAAGTATATGGACAGAAGATCGCAACAGGAGGTTTGCATGATATAGCGGTAAGGGCAGATGATTCAGTAGTTTGTTGGGGATATAATGAGTATGGTCTGTTTGATGTACCGACAGGTTTAAGTGATGTAGTTGCTGTAGCAGTAGGGGAAGAACATAGTATAGCGTTAAAGAAAGATGGTACGGTAGTATGCTGGGGGGGGAATATCTATGGTCAGTGTGATGTACCGGCAGGTTTAAGTAATGTAGTTGCTGTAGCAGCAGGGGGTTGGCATAGTATAGCGTTAAAGAATGATGGTACGGTAGTTTGCTGGGGGTTTAATAATAGCGAACAGTCAGAAGTACCGGCAGGTTTAAGTAATGTAGTTGCTGTAGCAGCAGGGGGTTGGCATAGTATGGCGTTAAAGAGTGATGGCAAGGTAGTTTGTTGGGGGAGTAATTGTGAAGCGCCGCTGGGTTTAAATAATGTTGTCGCCGTAGCAGCAGGGTATGGTTATAGTATGGCGTTAAAAAGTAATGGTACGGTAGTATGCTGGGGGGAAAATTTCTATGGTCTGTGTGATGTACCGGCAGGTTTAAATGATGTAGTTGCTATAGCAGCAGGGGAAGAACATTGTATGGCGTTAAAGGATAATGGTATGGTAGTATGCTGGGGGTTTAATGATTCAGGTCAGTGTGATATTCCAATAGGATTGAGCAATGTAGTCGCCATAGCAGCAGGACAAGGGCATAGTATGGCGTTAATGGCAGATGGTTTAGTTGATTGTTGGGGAAGAAGTAAGTATGGATTGTGTAATTTTCCGACAGGACTTAATCTATTTTCTATTCCAGAGTCGGAGGTAAGCTTAGATGAAAGCACATTAATTGAAAGTTTTAAAAAACAAAAAGATGAAAATGTTTTAAAAGTGTTTTATGATGATTTTGACTCAAATGGAAATTATGAGGCCTTCATTTTAACAGGGAATTTGATAAATGATGGAGAATCCGAGGGTTGGAGTAATGGAAAAGTGTGGTTTGTAAACGATAAAGATATCAAAATGTTGCAAGGGGAATTGTTTGCACAGTTTTCATTTAATCCTGAAATAATGATAATTGATGATGTAAAGTTACTACATGTTCGTAAAGAGTATGCAACAGGTAGTACATCATTTTTGTTTGGCGTTGCAGGAGATAGTACATATAATTGTTTAGGGGATCAAAGAGGAGCAATTATAGAAAAAGATGGTGAAATATTATTAAGTCATGATACATATGATGCTGCATATGATAATAAGATGGGTTCCTTTTCGGGGCACACATGGAAAAACTATTACTTATATCCTGAAAAGATTGAAGACTCTAATACAATCAAGTTTCATGAATATGGAGCAATTGAAATATCATTGGATCAATTTTTAGAGTTTCAGGGAGCACAAGATGTAATTAATCAAATAAAAGCTAAAGATGATAGTGTGGAAATTAAAAATATATTATATAGAGAAAATAAGATAATAAACATAAACTATGTTGTTAAAAATAACTTAGGATATTCACAAAACTATGTAACAGTAAATTATAATGATACAGAGGTATATAATTTCATAAGGGGTGAAGGTGGAAAATATGAAACAGCAATTATCCCAGAGATAGCAACATATCCTATTTTTAAAAGCCCTATAAAATATAAAGTTAAGCTAGAAGGGCAGGAGTTAAAGTTTGACCAAGAACCTGTAATGCGTGATGGTAGAATTTTAGTACCACTTAGAAAAATTTTTGAATCAATGGACATATCCGTTTCTTGGGATGAAAAAGTGCAAACAATTAGAGCGTCAAAAGATGGTAAAGTAGTAAAAATGACTGTTGGGGAAAACATTGCTGAAATAAATGGTGTAAATTATGATTTTGATGTTGCACCGATAGTATTAAATGGTAGAACTCTTGTACCAGTGAGGTTTATAGCAGAAAGTTATGGAGCAAAAGTTGATTGGGATGGAGATAACAGGACTGTGATAATTAATAGCTAAGAAAGAAGCAAAGGGACGGTTCTTTTGCTTCCTTTTTTGTTTATCTTAATATGTTAATAGTCAACCTATAAGATATAATGCAGGACAAGGGGACAGGTTCCTTGTCCTGTTTATTTTCCTATCACCGTGCCTGTTAAAAAAAGTGGCGGAAAAAACATAATAAAAGCTTTATTCTTTAGGTGGACAAGGCGGATAGAAAACCTGTTCCCTTGCCCGTTTATTATTCCAAATTCAGTCGTTTGCTTAAAATAAAATTGGTTGTAGCGAAGTAAGCTGCACTCAGAAGTCCGATAAAAATAATTCCGTAAGCAATTATCAGTTGAATTATCGGCAGCATACCAATAAAATCATGGGAAGCATCATTAATATTAAAAAGATGAGTGATTCCAGGGATCATACTGATGAGCATGAAAAGGACTTGGGAAAGATTACTTAGGATAATGAAGGCTCCGAAAGAGGCGAACATTTTATGCTGTCTGAATAGGTGTCCAATGGCAATTGAAGTATAAATGACTAAAATGCCCGAAGCTAAGCTGATAAAGATACCTAAAATAATTTCAAAAGATAAAATGTATGCTGAAGTGCCTAATTGTTCAAACACTAAGTGATAAAAAGTTGCAAATCCCTCGGTGATTTCAGCGATGTCCCCTTTTTCAAGAGAGATAATCAGAATCGAAATAAAGGCGGCGATTCCACTTGTTATAATCCAGAGCATAGAAACTAAAAGTTTACTGACAATGTGTTTCCAGGGTTTTACGGGTAGTGTAAGCATTAAATAACCCTCATCGGTAAGCAGATTTTTATGAAAGCGTTGAATCATCATAGTAAAAGTCATTACGAACATTCCTACCATAATAATGATATAGATGAGCATGCTAATGTTAGCTGGAGTACTCCATGTCTCTGGACTTATATCAGAAATGACTCTTGTGATTCCGGCGAATACCAACAAAGCGAGGAATAATGGCAAAAATATTCTTCCAGTAGCTTTGATTTCGTATTTTAATAGCTTCCTTAATATTTGAACACCTCCCTAAATAAAACATCAACAGATTTACCATTTTCGACCCGAATATCATCCACAGAAGAGGTCAAAACTATTTGACCTTGATTTATAAAAACCACATAATCCAAGATATTCTCTATATCTGAAATGAGGTGGGTTGAGATAATCACCGTTGCATTTTCATTGTAATTGCTAAGAATAGTTTTGAGAATATAATCCCTTGCTGCCGGGTCAACTCCGCCTATAGGTTCATCCAAAAGATAAAGCTCTGCTTCACGGCTCATGACAAGAATTAACTGTACTTTTTCCTTTGTTCCTTTGGACATGGTTTTTAGTCTGTCATTAGCATCAATATTAAGGTTTTTCAGCATTTCGTAAGCTTTTGTAGGTTTAAAATCATTATAGAAATCAGAGAATAGCTCAATGATTTGGTGTACACACATCCAATCATTTAAATAAGTTTTTTCCGGGAGGTAGGATACGATTTTTTTGGTCTCAATGCCTGGTTTCATACCTCCGATGAGGATATTTCCACTGGTGGGAGTCAATAGTTCATTTGCAAGCTTAATGATGGTGGTTTTTCCACTACCGTTAGGACCAAGTAGTCCGACGATTTGTCCGCGTTCTATTTTTAGATTAACATTAGACACGGCTGTTTTTTTCCCGAATTTTTTTGTTAGGTCGTTGCATTCTAAAATTGTGCTCATTTCTGCATCTCCTCTACCATGGTATTAATTATGGATATTATCTCTTTTTGTTCAAAGCCCATTAACTGCATCTTTTCTAGAAATGCTAAGATTTGTTTTTGGGCTAATTTTGTTTTTGCCATTTCAACAATACGAGCATCTTCCGTAATAGTTCGACCGCTTGTGCGGTGTGTAATTATAAGGCTGTCTTCTTCCAACTTCACTAAAGCCTTCTGCATGGTATTGGGATTAACTGCTGCTTCTTGAGCCATATCTCGTACTGAGGGTAGTTTGGATCCAAGGGGATAAACACCGGAAAATATCATCAGCTCAATTTGTTCAGTCAGCTGGGTGTAAATGGGTCTGTCAGATTTCAATTCCCATGCCATTATGTCACCTCTTTCTGTGTGTATTATTGTATTAAGTGCTTAATACAATAATACACTATGTAAAGTTATTGTCAATAGGGGATATATATAATTTAGCCGATGTAATTCCCATGCCGGCATAATTAGGATAAAAAAAGTTCAAGTAGTTGTAATAGAAAGTCTCCTTTACTATTATGAGGATAATCAGTTATTTCTTCAAAAGTACAGTCATCGAATAATAAATTCTTTTTCTTTTTCCATCCATAAAATTTAGGAGAACCGTCATTATTAAATTGACGTATGATGCCATATTGGATATTTGACCAGGTTAGGATATATTTAATTTGTTCTTCACGAGATTCATTTTCTGTTACTAGAATAGCGATAACAGGGTTATTACTGCCATCTTTAATTAGCATATCAACTATAAACTTTTCATTAGTAAGCAAAGTTAATTCAGCATTTGTTTCTATTTGATCTTCCAAATAATAATATTGATTTACTAGAAATTCTTTTGTTTGATTAATTAATTTTTCTTTGTTGCTCATGTTTTTCTCCTTTACCAACGTATTAATACATAATATTGTTCGCTTTCTGCATTATTAACTATAGTTGTTTTAATAGTCTCAACTCAACTCAACTTAACCATATATGTAAACATAAACGTATTTTACCAATATTCATTACATTATTCAAGTTGAGAATTCAGAAAAGTATTTCTGTTATTGCTGCTTTTCTTTCTTTATCTAACCACTCAACTTGAAAATCGAGAGATTCGGGAAATAAAAAAGAGACAGCAAACCTGTCTTTTTTGGTCTTGTACAATGTTTATTATTATGTTCAAAATCTAGAAATAGCTAATAATGTTGTTTTTAAAAGTAATAAGTTAACAAAAGAGGGGGCATTATTATGAACTTATTTGATTGACTGTTAAAAATAAATGGATTAAAATTAAGTATATAAAATAATTGTAGAAGTTAGTAGAAAAAATACGAATATTGTTTTGCATAAATATGTGGCTACTATCCGTGAGCGGGAGTGGCTTTTTTGTGTCCAGGTTGATTGCTATAAAGAAATGGATGACAATTACTTTGGTAATATGTAGTTAAGCGACAAATCCTTTTTCAGTATTTTCGGCGGGTCGAGAGTAAATCCTGAATAATAGAGCTGATTTGTTTGTTTAAAATATTTTGCAACAAAAACCAACTATAATAGGGCAGGCGTTTTTTTGGACAACCAACAGTTGGGAGAATGGCTAAAAAAAAGAGCAAAAGCTTCCGGGAACTATGTTAGTGTTGAAATAGATAATGTTTATAATACTTTAGAGGCTTTAGCAACTTTTTTCTATATGAAAAAGCATGAATGGATCGCTATTTGTTTTTTGGACGAAAACTTTATTTGTAAATCAATTTGGTTTAATAAAGGAATGGATCATACACAGGTTCATTTAGGGATTTCAGTTCAAGAAGCAGTATCTCATGCTAAAGAAATAAGATGCAGCTTTATTATTACAGCACACAATCATCCTATATCTTCGTTTGATAGACCACAGTATAACACTAGACGAGAAAATATCGCTGCTAGTTATGCTCTGAAGGAAGCCCAATTTGCTTTTAGCGAAACTGATGAAACTACGGCTACATTTTGGGGAACGTATTTAAATTCGAGAAAAATTGGTTATGCTGAAGTAGTACTAGTTGCCGGGGATAAGCTGATACAGGGAGATGAAGAAATTATAAACAATTTTTCAATAAATAAAGCTAAGTATTCAAAAAATAAAATAATAAATTCTAACAATGGTGACAGCAATTATATGTTATTTTTCTTAATAGTTATCTTTACAGTATTATTATCAAAATTTCCATATCAAGTTGGTGCATTGATTCCATATATGTTGTTAGTATTGCTAATAGGTGCAGTTATTTGGAGTTTTAAATGAAGAAGTACTTGTTGGTGAGTAAATAGTGAAATTGTTTTGTATCAAAATTATTATTGTAGGGTAGTGTTAGTGAAGAGCAGGATTCGTCGCCTAATCAATTAGAGATTTATGATGTTCGATTAAACAAAATAAAAAAACCAACCATGTAAATAAAAGTGTGCACTGTTGAAGATATATAAAAGTAACTAGAACATCATGAATCTCAGGTTGTACTGAACCGTCTGCACCTGATACTAACTATGGGCAATCAAAAGTCCCTATTCCCATAAAACTTGGTAAGTAGTAGAATGAATAATAGCATAAAAGAGCAATAATGGTATAATAAAACAAAATAAATGGCAGATTTGGATGCCCTATTTAAAATATGTACCAAAATCATAGAACTACCACAAAGGAGGCAGGGCTTTACATATCTAACAATTTTACGGACAACAGTTTTATTACCGGAAAGCTTAAAACAAAGAGTTAGTTTAGTTTTAATAAGCATGTTTTTAGAATCAATATCTGATGGCGTAAGGTTAAGAGCTTTACTGATTCTAAGTCCAAAAGAATAGATAGTAAGTAAAATGGTTTTATGTTTAAGGTTAGAGATGTGATCAAAGATAGAGAAAATTTCTTCTTTTGAGAGCACATAAGGGAGCTTTTTAGGTCGAACAATAACATTATCCAGAAAAGTTACGGTTTAGTACAATTGCTGTTAAATGAAATTGGTCGCAAAGACCACACGCTCTGACGCGTAAATTAGTTGGATGTTTTACTAAAGGGGTTGAAAGAGTAAGATGAAAATGGGTAATGTAAAAGTTCCTTTAACCGTATATGTTTTATGGCATCCGGAATTTGAGGATGGCTATTTTTATGCGAGAGAAATATATTCTTATTTTACACGTGACATTGAAAACCCAGTATCAAGGGGTATAGGTATACCATTATTATTTTCATGTGAAGGAAAAGTGTTTGAGCATAAAATAAAAATAGATTTTGATAAATCAGAACGAACAGTGATTATTATTTTTATTGATGATAAAATACTTTTGGACAACGAATGGTATACTTATGTTGAGCAATT
>JAQUGH010000079.1 GCA_028684195.1 Clostridia bacterium
TACAAGGAAATATTTACGGAAACGAATACGGCGAATATACAAGGGAACCTTAAAGACGCCCTTAGAGGTGCGGATATATTTATTGGATTATCAAGACCTAATACGGTAAATGTAGAAATGATTAAATCTATGGCTGAAGCTCCTGTTGTTTTTGCTATGGCAAATCCAACACCGGAAATAATGCCTGAGGATGCTAAAAATGCAGGAGCTATTGTTGTTGGTACTGGTCGTTCAGATTGTTTTAATCAGATAAACAATGTACTAGCGTTTCCAGGAATATTTAGGGGGGCTTTGGATGTTAGAGCTACGGATATTACGGAAGGGATGAAGTTAGCTGCTGCTTATGCAATTGCAGATTTAGTTTCAGAAAAGGAACTTGCGCCTGACTATGTAATTCCTAATCCTTTTGATAAGAGAGTTAGTGCTAGTGTTGCTAACAGTGTTGCTAAAGCTGCTATGGATGAAGGTATTGCCAGAGTAATTAAAAAGCTGGATTAGAGATATAGAATTAGTTAAAGCAGTAAACTGAAATTTAGAAAATAAAAAAGCAAGTGCAAACAAAGTGTCTGTACTTGCTTAATTTTTAATAAGTAAAAGATACAATAAGAAATAGTTAGTGTATTAGGGAGGTAAAAGGATTTGAGTGAATCTTTTGTTTCTCACGAAAAAAATGGTGTTGGGTTTTTTAGTATACCTTCTTTTGATAAAACTAATTTAGTTGTTAATGCTTTCAGTGGAAGAAAGGGTGGAATTAGTAAAGGAAAATATAGCAGTTTAAATTTAAGCTTTTTAACAGAAGATAAGCAGGAAAACATTATGAAAAATAGAATAAGATTTGCGACAGCTATAGGGATATCCCCTGAAAGTATGGTAAATGCCCAACAGGTTCATGAAGATATTATTTATAAAGTAACTATCAAAGATAAAGGCAGAGGAGCATTTGAACGTGATACATTGATACCGGCAACTGATGCTTTGATGACTAATGAGAAGGGAATTACCTTAATGCTTTTTTTTGCTGATTGTGTACCAGTTGTGTTTCTTGATCCTATTAAGAAAGCTATAGCAGTTACACATGCAGGTTGGAAAGGGACGGTAGCAAAGATTGCTGCTAAGACTGTGAAAGCATTGGAGTTGAATTATGGGGTAAAACCAGAGAATATATTAGTTGGAATAGGACCGAGTATTGGACCATGTCATTATCAGGTAGATCATACGGTTATTGCAAAAGTAGCAGAAGCTTTTCCTAAATCAGAAAAGCTCCTATTTGATAAAAAGGAAAATGGGTATGCCTATTTAAATCTTTGGGAGGCTAACAGGATACAATTATTAGAGGTTGGTATTTCTGATAAAAATATTACAGTGGCTGGTTTATGTACTTATTGTTTTCAAGATAACTTTTTTTCTCATCGTGGTAATATGATGGGAAGACAGGCTGCTGTAATAATGTTAAAGTAGAGGTGAAATGATGACTAAGATTTTAGTTGTTGATGATGAGCAAAGGATTTGTGAACTGTTAAAGTTTAATCTTGAAAAGGCCGGTTTTAAAGTGGTGTGTTTGAATGATGGAGCGGAGGCTTTAAAATTAATAAAAGAAAAACCACCTGACTTATTGATATTAGATTTGATGTTACCGGGAATGGATGGATTGGCTGTTTGCCGTAATATACGCCAATATGAGAAAACAAGACTTCTTCCAGTAATTATATTGACTGCTCGTGCCGAGGAAATTGATCGTGTAGTTGGGCTGGAAATAGGGGCAGATGATTATCTTACTAAACCATTTAGTGTACGCGAATTGGTGGCTAGAGTTAAGACTATCTTACGTAGAAGTCAGAATTCTCAAGTTGCCCAAGATGTTATTGATACGAATGTTATTATAAGGGGTGATTTTAAAATAATAACAGAATGCTATGAGGCATATTTAAATGAAAAATTATTAGATTTAACACCTAAGGAATATCAATTATTGGTACAGTTGACCACAAACCCAGGAAAAGTTTACACGAGGGAATTTTTACTTGAAAATATATGGGGATATGAGTTTGCTGGAGATTCTAGAACAGTTGATGTACATATACGTCATCTGAGACAAAAAATAGAAAAACATTCTGACCAACCTGAACTTATTGAAACAATTAGAGGAATTGGATATAGATTTAGAGGATAGGGATGAGTATGAAATGAAAAAGTTTACGGTAAAGGCTGTTGCTGTTTATATATCTACAGCAGGGGTTGGTTTGCTTTTCATTTATGGGTTACCGGTCATATTTAAACGGGATTTACAGTCTCTTGAGATATTAGGGATATTTACAATATCTTTATTTACTTTTACTTATTGGGTTGAGAATCAAGCAAAGTTAATAAAAAGGCTTAATGATTTGGTATTATCCTTTGCAAAGGGAGAGCTTGAAACGGAAGGATATTTTAATTCTAGTGATGAATTAGGACAATTAAGTGATTCGATGAAAGCAATGGCAGTAAATTTAAATAAAAATATGAAGGATGCATTACAAAGTAAAGATCAAATGGAGACGATACTTGCTAGCATGGTAGAAGGAGTATTGGCATTTGATGCTACGGGTAAATTGATGTTAATTAATGAGACAGCAGTTCAAATGTTAGAAGTAGAAAAAGAAAAGCTAGAAGGTCGTTATTTTTTGGAAATATTAAGAAACTATCAAATGGCTGATCTTTTAAATAAATGCTTAGTTGATGGGAAAAGACAGATGATAGAAGTTAGTTTATTCCCATCAGATCTAGAATATTACCGTGTCTATATTACTCCTATTAAGGGAATGAATGAAAGTTCTCAAGGGGCTATTATGGTTTTGAGAAATATAACGAAGATAAAGAAGTTAGAACAGATGAGAAGTGAATTTGTTGCTAATGTGTCTCATGAACTTAGAACTCCGCTTACTTCTATCAAAGGTTATGTAGAAACTCTTTTAGATGGAGTATTGGAAGA
The DNA here is from genome assembly GCA_028684195.1 of Clostridia bacterium. Lineage (GTDB taxonomy): Bacteria > Bacillota > Peptococcia > DRI-13 > DTU073 > JAQUGH01. The sequence continues at coordinate 2,969 of JAQUGH010000079.1, forward strand.
TAGAGAGCTTTCTAATAAGTTTTTGTGGATAATAAATGCGGAAGCAGATCGGTTAAATCGCCTGATCAGTGATTTATTGTATCTTTCCGAGCTAGAGACGGGAAGTATGGAAATTGTAAAAAATCATATAAATGCAGAGATGTTATTAGATAGCATAATTAATCTCTTGAGACCTGTTGCACAAAAGGAGGATATCCGTATTATTAAAGAAATTATTTTAGGTGCTGAGGATTTTCAAGGTAATCAAGATATGATTGAACAGGTTTTAATTAATTTATTAGAAAATGCAATTAAATATTCTCATACAGGTGGTTTGGTTAAAATTAGAATAGCACCTCATAAAGAAGGAATAATTATAGAAATTGTTGATCAGGGTATCGGAATTCCAGCAAAAGATTTGCCTCGGATTTTTGAAAGGTTTTATCGTGTTGATAAAGCAAGGTCACGTCAAGTGGGGGGCACAGGGTTAGGATTATCGTTAGTTAAGCATATCGTGGAACGTCATAAGGGACATGTTTTAGTGAAGTCAGAAGAAAATAAGGGTACAACATTTAACGTTATTTTGCCTAAAATCTAGAGTTGTTAATATGTCAATAATATTAATAAAATGCTGGCAGGATTACATAACTATGTTGTAGAATTAACAATAATCACGTGTTATGTTGGGTGGGGATATAGTGGCTAGAAAAAGAAAAAAGCGTAGTAAAATCCCCTTAGTTATAGTTAGTGCTATTTTTATTTTTGTGTTGGTTAAAGTAGCTTATAGATATCTTCCAGTTGAGGTTATTTCAACTAGAACGTCTTTTTTAGAGTCTAGTGTAGAAGGGGAATTTATTGTATTGCGTCAAGAAAAAGCGGTTGCTGCACCATATAAGGGACGCTTTATTAAGATAAAAAGTGAAGGAGATAGAGTAGCAAAAGGTACTGTAATTGGGAGGTTGGAAATAACAGAGGGTACAAGCTTGGAGAAAAAGTCATCTATTACTATAAAAGCTCCAATAGCAGGGATACTTTCTTATGAAACAGATGGTTATGAAGGTTTATGTGCTCCTGAGACTTGGTTACAGTTGGATTTAACAAAGCTTGATATGTTGCAAAACTTAGATAAGGAAAAAATGAAAGAAAAAAATTCAGATGGTTTTGTTGAAGCTGGGGAGTATTGCTATAAAATTGTGGATAATTTAGGTGATTGCTATTTCTATTTATATGGCAGTGGTGCGTATCCAGAGAAAATTAAAAAAGGGAATAGAGTAAAAATTTGTCTTGATAAAAATAATGAGAACATTAATGGTAAAATAATAGAAATTTCAAGATATCAAGGGGAGTATGGCATATTAATAGATGCTTTGGATTGTTCAACAGTATATCAAAGTCGTAAAATAAAAGGTGAAGTTATTTCTTACAAATATGAGGGTGTTGTGTTACCAGAAAAAGTATTGGTAAATAAAGATGGACAAGATGGTGTTTACCTTTATAAAAATGGTTGGGTTAATTGGAAGGAAACCAAAAAAACAGCTCAGTTTGATGGAAAAGTAGTACTGGAGGGGTTAGAAGATAATGCTTGGGTTATTGCCGATCCTAATTTAGTAATTGAAGGAGAAAGAGTATTTCATTTAAATAGATGAGTTGAATTGTAGGGGGATAATAATGAAGCATATTCAAAAAAATTTAATTGATATCCGAAATGAAATTAATGAAGTGTGTAAAAGTATAGGAAGAGATCCTGATTCGGTAAAGCTTGTAGCAGTTTCTAAAACCTTTCCAATTGAAGATATAAAAGTGGCCTATGATGATGAGCAACGTTTGTTTGGTGAAAATCGTGTACAAGAATTGGAAATTAAAATACCTCAACTACCTTCTGATATAAAATGGCATTTAATTGGAACTTTACAGCGTAATAAGGTAAAATATATAGTAGATAAAGTGTCGCTCATTCATTCTGTAGATTCTCTTCTTTTAGCAAAGGAGATTAGTAAACAGGCTTTAAAAAAGAATATTGTTGTTAATATTCTTTTACAAGTAAATATTGCTATGGAAGATACGAAGCATGGTTTTGAAACTACAGAAATAGTAAAAAAAATAGAGGAAATAAAAGAATTACCCGGAATTAAAGTTAGAGGACTTATGACGGTAGCTCCTGCAGTTGAAAATCCTGAGGAGGTTCGGCTTGTATTTAGAAAGCTTAGGAAATTAGCGGAGTATATTGACTGCCTTGGAATATTGGGGATAGATATGAAGGAGTTGTCGATGGGTATGAGTGGAGACTTTCAGATTGCTATTGAAGAAGGAGCTACTTTTGTACGTGTTGGTGGTCGTATATTTGGGGAAAGATATTAAGGAAGGAGATAGATAATGAAATGAAGATGTTGGATAAGTTTTTTGATGTGATGGGATTTAGTGAAAGTAGTGAAGAAATGGATGTTGAGGATACTGAATTATCGGAGCTTTCCAATTGGAAAAATCGTAAAACAAAAGCCCAAGTGCTTCCTTTTAGTTCAGGCAAAGATTCTAACAAGGTTGTTTTGCTTGAACCATTATCTTTTGATGATTGTCAGCAAATTTCTGATGATTTAAGGCATAAACGAACTGTAATTATAAATTTAGAGAGTATAGATATGGCAATGGCTCGTAGAGTTATTGATTTTGTTGGCGGGACTGTTTATGCGATAGGAGGCTGTATGCGAAAGGTTGGGTCTGGTATAATTGTGGCTGCCCCAAGTAATGTAGATGTTTCTGGCGATATCACCAATATAAGTCAGCCCAAAGAGGTATTTGCTTGGATAAGTAAGATAACTAATAATTCTTGATATGAGGAGGTAATTTATATTGCAACGTATTGGCTTCATTGGTGGAGGTGCAATGGGAGAATCTATTTTAAAAGGACTATTGGCAGGGGGGAGAGTAAAAGATACTATTTTTGTTAGTGATCACAATGAGAAACGGTTAGAATTTATTAAAAATAATTATGGCGTAAATATAACATTAGATAACAAAAGTCTTGTACAAGAGTCAGAAATTATTATTTTAGCAGTTAAACCGCAGAATTTAGAAGAAGCTGTGCAAGGTTTTGCGTCTTTGTTTGATTGTAATAAGTTATTGATATCCATTCTTGCTGGAGTAACGACAACTAGACTAGAAAAGCTTTTTCCTCAAAAGTGTAAGATTGTAAGGGTAATGCCTAATACACCTGCTTTGGCTGGAGCGGGAACTAGTGCTTTAGCAGGTGGGAAATTTGCTACAAAAGAGGACTTAAATGTAGCGCTAAATATTTTTCAATGTGTAGGAAGTGCGACTGTTTTACCGGAAAAGATGTTAAATGCTGTTACTGGCTTGAGTGGTAGCGGACCAGCTTTTGTAGCACTTTTTATTGAAGCTTTAGCAGATGGTGGCGTTATGGCAGGTCTACCACGTAATATAGCTACTAGATTTGCTGTAGAGACTGTTGCTGGTACGGCAAAATTGATTGAAGAAACTGGGTTACACCCAGCACAATTAAAAGATAGAGTTACATCTCCTGCTGGTACAACTATTTATGGAATGTTGCAGTTAGAAAAAAACGGAATAAGAGGAAGCATTATGGAAGCAGTGCTTGCTGCAGCAAAGAGAGCAGAAGAGTTATAGCAAAATATTAAGTATTAAATAATAGTAGTATTGTTAACAGCTAGGAGAGTGTGTAATGTATTCATTAATCAAACTTGTTAGTGTTGTTTTTAAGTTGTATACTTGGTTAGTGATAGGTAGGGTTTTACTATCATGGGTTCCACATAATCGGTATCATCCGGTTGTGGGTTTTATTTATAAAGCTACAGAGCCTATTTTAAAACCTTTTAGAGGTATGTTCGGTTATGGAATAGGTATAGATATTTCACCTATTATTGCCTTACTTGCTCTTCAATTAGTAGAAATGGTTATTATTAATATTTTAAAAATGATATAATATAATTTTGAAAAAAAGATTACATTATATTAGTTGTATAAAAAAAATCAAATAAGGAGGCTGTTTTTTATGCTTACACCATTGGATATTCATAATAGAGAATTTAAAAGGGGTATACGCGGATATGACGTTAATGAAATTGACGAATTTTTAGATGAAGTAATCAGAGATTTTGAAGCTTTATATAAAGAAAACCTAGATCTTAGGGAGAAAATACAACAACAGGATGAAAATATTGAGAAGTATAAAAAAATGGAGGATTCACTTAAAAGCACTATTATTTTAGCTCAACAGGTTTCGGAAGAGGTTAAGCAGAATGCTGCAAAGGAAGCCAATTTGATAACTTGGGAAGCTACAAAAAAAGCAGAGCAGATTGTGGTAGAGGCTGAGGGAAAAATAGTAGCAAGTAACAGCAAGTTAGGGAGAATGAGAGAATTAGAAATACAAACATTCATTAAATTAAAAAGCTTTTTACTTACTCAATTAGAGCTTATAGATAATATTGATATGGAAGTTATGGATGAAGGAAACGATACAGAAGATGATACACAAACAGAAAACGAAACAGGAATAGAAGCTGATACAGATACAGATACAGATACAGATACAGATACAGATACAGATGCAGAATTAGTAGTTAATGAAGAAACAGAGGAAGAAAATGAGGTAAACACAGCAGCTGAAGATAAGGATGAAGTGGAAATAAAATCAGAGATATAAAAGGAGTCATTCATAAGTGAATGAATGGAAAGTGAAAGAAATTAATCATGGAGTTCAGTTTAAAATCAAAGTACAACCTAGGTCAAGTAGAAATCAAATAGTTGGAGTACAAGGTGACGTATTGAAAATCAAACTTACAGCTCCACCTGTTGATGGCGAAGCAAATGATGTATGTATTAAATATATTGCTCATATTTTGAATATACCTCGAAGTAGGGTGACTATTGTTACTGGGATCACAAGTCATTATAAAGTAATAGAAATTGAAGGCATAACGAAAGATGACATTATTAATAATTTTAGTATTTGACATTTGTGGCGTTTGTATCATATACTAATATTCATGTAGTGTATATCACTTGATGAATAATTGCATTTTATGAGTTTTACTTTATCAAAGTATATTTAAAAATGACGATGAAAGAGATGTATTTTGACTGGAACTTATAGCGAATCCGTAGTTAGTGTGAGGCGGGTAGGAAAGGTTAAAATAAAATCACTCTTGAGTAGTTAGACTGAAAGTAGTAGGTTTTGCCGGATAACCTCCGATATCAGGTTGTTGAGAGGCGATACATACTTTTATAGTATGTTTTAGTAATGGTGCTTATATTTGTATTGTATTGTCAGTTGGGTGGTATCACGGGAATTAACTCTCGTCCCTTTTAGGGGATGAGGTTTTTTTATTATATGTTTAAATATATAAAATTATAGAGGTGAAAAATGTGATGGCAAAACAAAGTATGTATAATGAAACGCTTAACTTACCCAAAACTGATTTTCCGATGAGAGGAAATTTGCCTAAAAAAGAGCCGGAGTTTTTGAATAAGTGGGAACAAATGGATTTGTACAAGGTGGTTCAAGAAAAATCAAAAGGTAAGCCTAAGTTTATTTTGCATGATGGACCTCCTTATGCCAATGGAGATATTCATATGGGTCATACTTTAAACAAGATATTAAAGGATATTATTGTAAAGTTTCATAGTATGCAGGGATATGATACACCATATATTCCAGGATGGGATACTCATGGGCTTCCTATTGAACAACAAGCTATAAAAGCATTAGGTCTGAATAGACATTCACAGGATCTTGTAGCGTTCAGAAGACACTGTCGTGAATATGCTTTGAAATATGTGGGTATTCAAAGAGAACAATTCAAGAGATTGGGAGTAAGAGCAGATTGGGAAAATCCTTATGTAACTCTAGATCCTAAATTTGAAGCTGTACAAATAGGTGTATTTGGTGAGATGGCTAAAAAAGGATATATATATAAAGGACTGAAGCCTGTTTATTGGTGCCCTCATTGTGAAACAGCTTTGGCTGAAGCAGAAATTGAGTATGCAGAGAAAAAATCTACATCTATTTATGTGAAGTTTCCAGTAGTTGATGGGAAGGGCAAGATAGAAATAGAGAATACGTTTTTTGTTATTTGGACGACTACACCTTGGACAATTCCTGCTAATATGGCTATTTGTCTTAATCCTGAATTGGAATACAATATTTTAGTAGTAGATAGAGAGAAATATGTAGTAGCGGATGAGTTACAGGAATCATTTTTAGAGGTGTTAGGGAAACCACAATATACCGTAGAAAAATCATTTCTAGGTGAAGCGTTAGAAGGTATTGTTTGTAAACATCCTATTTTTGAAAGAGATTCTATTGTGATTTTAGGAGAACACGTGACAACAGAGCAAGGGACAGGTTGTGTTCATACAGCACCTGGTCATGGGGTAGAAGACTTTGAAGTTGGTAAAAAATACGAATTAGAAATTCTCTCTCCGGTAGATAATAAGGGTATGTTTACCAAAGAAGCTGGACATTTTGAAGGGATGTCTATTTATGATGGAAATGAAGCTGTAGTTAAAGAACTTGAGGATAGAGGTATGCTCATTTCTAAAAGTGTTATTAAACATCAATATCCGCATTGCTGGCGTTGCAGAAAACCTATTATGTTTAGGGCAACAGAGCAGTGGTTTGCTTCTATTGATGGTTTTCGTGAAGAGGCTTTGGAAGCAATTAAAAATGTAAAATGGATACCATCCTGGGGAGAAGAAAGAATTCACAATATGATTGCCGATCGTGGTGATTGGTGTATATCTCGTCAACGCACTTGGGGTGTTCCTATTCCAATTTTTTATTGCCAAGATTGTAATAAAGAAATTATTAATGATGAAACTATTAGTTGTATTCAAAACCTCATTAAAGAGTATGGCTCAGATGTATGGTGGGCACGTGAAACAGAAGAACTTATTCCTAAAGGATTGAAATGTCCTGAATGTGGATGTGAAAAATTCCGCAAAGAAATGGATATTATGGATGTATGGTTTGATTCTGGTTCTAGTCATTTTGGAGTATTGGAAACAAGGGATGAGCTTAGATGGCCAGCAGATCTTTATATTGAAGGAAGTGATCAGTATAGGGGATGGTTTAATTCATCACTAT
>JAQUGH010000005.1 GCA_028684195.1 Clostridia bacterium
GTATGCTCCTTGGGGAATAGGTACTTCCATCCTGCTCCTTTTCTGAAATGACCTGACTATAATCTACCTGATATACCTTGTTATTTGCATCCGTATATTTTAAAATTCTCTGAAATCGGTCATATTGGAATTTTTCCGCTACGGCAGGTGAGTAGCCAGCCTTTATAAGATTATCCGAGGGATCATATTCGTATACTGTTTTCCGGTTGACCCCGTTATTTGCCGGATAAATGATTTCCTTTAAGAAGTCATTGCTATCATACCGATATGTAATTATGTTATTTTCAGGGTCTGTGTATCCGGTATTATTTCCTATATTGTCAAAATAAAAGGTATGCGTATACCCATCCTGCGGTGTCTGGTCTGGAAATACCACTCTTTTTTGAGTGATATTCCCGGCATGATCATATTCCATATATGTTGTTTTGAGGACAACCCCGTCCGCACCACTAATCTCCTCGAGCGCCGGTCTTCCGAAGGAATCATTTGTAAACCGGGTAATATCTCCAAGGGGGCTCTCCATCTCGCTTAGCCATATACCAGAATATTTAAACGAAAATACATTTCCCAGCGCATCTTTCACCGTCTTGACAAGACCCTTGATATTGCCATCATCGTATGTAATGACAGTATCTCTACCCAAAAAATCTGTGATTTTTGTCATAAGACCTTTTTCATAATAAAAGTACCTTGTATTGCCTAGCTTATCCGTTTCGCTTTGCATATTGTTATTATTATCATAGCTGTAATATTTTGACTGTCCGAGAGGATCTGTTTCTGAGATACGGTTGTTATATTGGTCATAGGTGAACGACGTAGTATTACCCATTCCATCACGGTATTGTGATTCGGAACCTTCATAAACTGTTTCGCTCAGGATGTTATTAAAACCATCATACGTTCTGTCAATCCGTCTTATAGTGCCTTCTCCCAACTGATATACCGCACACTTCATACATTTACTGGTTTTATAGCTTTTGAATTTTGCTATGTTTCCTGAACGGTCTGTAAAATCTGTCACTATCATTTCCAGATTATCTTCAACAGCGACTGCATAGGAAAAAGCATTGCCATAACTTTTGCCTTCAGCAACTGCCCTGGCATCCTGTTGAAAGGTTACCCTGCCTTCATTGTCGTACACATTTTTTATAAAGGTGTGCCCATTTTCGTCAGTTATTGATTTAATGTGGGAATTGTCATCATATTCGAAGGTTCGGTATTTATCCATGGTATTTGTTATAGTTGTAAGATTAAATCCCTGATAAGCATATACTACCCTGCGCCCCCCATTGTCCCTAACCCATTCAATCAAGCCTTTGTCATTATAGCCAATTTCTAGGTATATATTTTCATTGAACTGAATCCGGTCTAGACGGATGCCGCTGTAACTAAGCGTTACCGTATTTCCACATGGTGAGCTGATGGAAAGAAGCATACCGTCCTTGGAAAAGCGGTACTTGTACCGATCTTTTTTAGTAAGAGTATATATACCCGCCTCATCCACTGCCAGAGTATATCCTCTAGGGGCAAAAACAGGCTGGCACTCACTATTGTTTGAAGCCGGCGCACCATACTTATAAACATCTCCGTTCCCCCATATTATGCCTAACTCTTTTCCATCCTCAAGGCTTACTATTTTTGTGTTGTACGCATGATTCCAGCGGTATCCCAAAGGTTTACCGTCGTAAACGTTGTTTTCCTGAGGTGTCGGTACGTCGGTACCATAATAAACAATAAACCTTAGCGGTTCCACACAGTTTATACCAAGATCCTCATGGGAATATAGATATGCCCCTGTTGCCGTATCCACTGGGTCTCCTTCCTTATGTGAACCATCGTCTCCACCGTCATGGGGATTGTCGGAAGGCTCTATTTTGAGCCTGTCTATCTGTTCATAAGCAGGCTGGCTGGTCTGCCCCGATTTTATTACACTGATGTCAACCTTTACCTTGTATGTATTTCCGTTTGCTAATCCGGTATCGCTTTTACTAAAGGTGACTAAAGTTTGTTGGGTATGGGCACAAGTCTTTTTAAAGACGCCATCTATATAAATGGACACCTTATAAGCCTCTGCGGCGTTGATTCTACTCCAGCTTACCGAAATATTGGTCTGGGGATCAGATTTTATAACGATACCTCCGATGCACGGAACAAGCATATAACTGCTCCACTTCCCATAAGACCCGCCTGCTTGTGCTTGTACCCTCAGGTTATAGATATTGCCGGGAGAGATAAGCGAAGTGTCTTTAAATGTATATGCTTTTGCTGTAACCGGGCCGGAGGTTAACAAAATCCGCTGCAATTCATTATCCCACAATTCCAAGTTATAGCTGACTCCCTGTAACGAAGCATCATCAAAGGACCATACTGCTGTAATTGATTTCTCTGATGTATTGCACGGTGAGGAAGTAATAACAGGGTTAACCATTTTATTTATTGTCACCGTAGGATTGTCTTGAGAGTACTTTGTAATATAACCTGAGTCCATTGCCCTTATCTTTGCGGTATACAAGTCTTCGTCGACAGCCCCGGAGACTGTGTAGGCGGTTGAGCCTTTTCCGCTTTCCGAACCACTCACATACTCCGTATAATCTGGGTTTACAGCTCCGTTTTTTTGCACCGTCACATATCCCTGCCATCCGTTTCCAATACCGCTCCACTCTGCATACATTTTTCCATCGTTAAAATCAAACCGGAATCCAGTTATGACGGGAACGTCTATCTCATCGGCAGAGCTTGCGCCGCCTTGTGATCCGTCAGCCCAAGCACTTACCTTTATCCTGTATTCACAGTCATCAAGAACCCTATCCTGGGAAATAGCATAGCAAAGCTCTGTAGTATAATCCTCTATATAAGGTACAGCTTCCTGATCTCTGTAGAAATCTATCTTATACGATACAGCTAACCCTGCCTCTTTTTGCTGCGGTGTTCTAATATCCTCCCACAGCAGTTTTAATAGCTTATCTTCAAGGCTGTATGCAAACCTTGTACGAGGTACTGCAAGGTCATAAACGCTAAGTTCTTTCCAGACGCTCCAAGTGCCGATAATGCCTTGGCTGATACCCCTAATTCTGGCTTTGTACTTTTTGCTCTCTGCAACATTAGGATTGTCAATTCTCCATGACACCACCATATTGTCACAAATGTACTCATAAATAGGTACATCGGAATTATCCGTACTAAAAATCTGTACACAAAAAAACTCTGGGAGCGGTAGTGGTCTATTCCAACTAACATGAAAGAAAGGAATATTCTCGTCATCATTTATATAGCAGAAATCTACATCCGTTTGTCCGGAAGCTATGATATCACTGGGAGGTCCGATAGAGCCTTCTGAAAAGGCCTTGGTATCAAACTGCCACCAATCATTACCTCTTACCAAAGCTGTCAGGTCACTTTTTTTATCCGTCTGTGTTATCACTTCAGGTTGTGTGCCACCGTTTTCATATTTTTCCACAAGATATGACTGGGCTTGATCAACTGCCTGCCATTCAACCCAAATGTTTTGTGCCTGATCCTCTTCCATTGCAGCGTTGACCTTCTGAAGGTTTAGAACCCTTAATACGAAAGGCTGACTCCATTCTCCCGGTACACCGTCTAAAACCGCTCTTACACTTGCCACATATTGTTTGTTTACATAGTAGTTTTCTATAGTCTCTTTTAGTCCGGTGATTCCTTTCTTTTCATACACCACACGCCCCTCTGCATTTTTAACCACCAAGTCATAGACAGCACCGCTTATTTCACTCCAGACTGCAAACATCGTTACACTCCTGAATGTCAAGTCCGATTCAATAAATTGCCCGTTTGTGAGTTCTCCGCAGGAAGCTTGTGAATCTAAAGCCCAATAGAGTATCAGACCTTCTTTTGAACCTTCCCTCCTAACTTGCATAAAAGTAATTATTTCATCCTCTGTAAGAAGCCTGTTCCAAAAGCAGAATTCGCTTAAAAGACCCCTTAAGCCCTTTTCATTCTCTATTCCCAAACCCAACTCCAATTTGCCGAAAGGCTCAAGCCGTTTGTCCGCTGGATGGGATATAGCCCCTGTTGCCCTAAACGCTGGCACACCGTCCTTAAATATTTGTATACCATAATGCTTGTTGTCCGAAGGCTTTAGTGTAAAAGCCAGATTATGCCACTGCCCGTCATTAATAGCTACACCCGTTAAACCCGTTCCCGAAGATCCAAATCCAACCTCTATGTCTGAAGGATTTTTTAGCCACAACCGCCTACTGTTATCACCAGTCCTTGCACCATAGCTAAACAGCATTACATCCCCTTGGCTGTCCGTGGTTTTAACCCAAAAAGAAACAGTCAGCCCCTCCTTGGGGAATTCATCTTCAATATCCCTCACCACCGAGGTCTGTCCGATAAATTCTAAAGCCTTGACTGCTGGATTCAGTATGCTGGAATACGTTAATTGCAGATCAGGTACAGTACTTTGATCCATAATAACCTCCCCCATACACTCTTTTTTTAAAAAGGTGTATATTACTATCTTAAATTGGTCTTATACCTCGGAATACTCAACCTTTACAACATTACCAGCCTTATCAAAGTCATATGACAAAACAAGCCCACCGTTCCAAACGACTTTTTTAAGCCTTCCGGCTTTGTCATATTCATAAACAACCTCTGCCCGGTAGGGACCTCCTGCAAATTCCGTCCATGGTCCTTGGACAATCCCTGATTCCATCCTTACATGTACTTTATAAATACTCCCTGTTTCCAAATCATAATCAAAAACTAACCTGTTTTGGGTCGTCTTTTCTTCCGGCAGCTTCGCATCATTTTTCACCATTTCAACTATAAATCTCAATTCTGCCGAATCTGTATCCGCTTGCCAAAGTGCGACAAGACTGGTACCCGTATAATATAAATTCAAGCTTTTTACGGTCTTAACAATAGGTTCAAAGGTCTTACTATCAGGTCCCATAACAATTCCGTCACTACTCCCCGCCACCACCTTAACCCTATAACTTTTCTCTTCCTCAAGCTTTCTCAGAAAGCAGCACTCGGTTTCTGTGGTGGGAAAGTTCTCTTTAAAAGTACCCTCTTCATCAAAAAGGGTTGCGATATATAGTGGAGCCTTATCGACTCCCTTCCAACTTATGTCAAGTGATTCTTGCAGGTTATCCGTACTATAGCCTACCAATGTTATCTCTGGAGATTGGGTAATCACATAACGTTCTTCACTTTTCGGCCCCGGCTCTCCGTTTATAAGAGCCGTCAAAAATACAGCATATGTTTTTGTATCATCAAGTGACTTGTCAATGTGGGTGTACCGTCCCGATACAGGAATATTCAGCTTCATTGTACCCTCCAGGTCATATAAGGATACGACAAAATCCGCATATCCAATGGGATCCCATTCCACTAGAAGGTCGGCTCCGCTATAAGCCAGCCGGGTTATAGCAGGTGCAGCTTCCGCTTTAACTGAAGTTACGCCGTTATTATTTAAATAATATACTGTATTTCCCGGAGCCAGACATATTGAGGTATATCTTTTGGCATCATTTAGAGTCCAAAGAAGTACCCCTTCACTACTGTAACATAGAATTCCTGTCTCATCGGAATAGAGTACATTCCCCACACAATCTGCAACAGGAGTCCCGCAGTAATAACTTTGCTCTTCACGTCTCTCCCATTTTTTAGTACCGTCAGGGTTTACTGCGTGTATACCGTAAAAACCTACATAAATTGTTCCATCAGGTCCGATAGCCGGAGAACTGTTATTGCTGTATTGGTTAGGATAATAACGCCACTTTTCAGCACCATTTGCGTCAAGCGCTACAAGCGCTATAGCTGAAGGAGGGTTGTCCGGCGCATCAACAAAATAAATTGTCCCATCACTGGCCACACAAGGGTTGGCACGAACCCTCCCTCTTGCCGGATAAGTCCACTTAACAGCTCCGTTAGAAGCCGAGATAGCATAAAATTTGTTGTTTTCTTCCCCCAGATAGATCGTCTCTTCATCATGAGAAGCGCAGGGAGAACACATGGTTATCATCGGAAGCTCCCACCTAAGGACGCCGCTGTCCGCATCAAGCGCCAGCAACCGGTACTGGTCTTGACTTGAGATTAATTGCGAAACCATGACAACAAGATTGTACTTTTCTATCAAAAGAGGAACACAAGTGAATATTCCTACATTCTCCCGCTTGTAATTCCACTTTATCGTTCCATCACTCACGGAAACTGCAAGAACCTTAGAGGTTCCCACATAAAGCATGTTTTTTGCCTCATACAGGGTTGGAGCACCATAAACGGGATAATCCAAAGGAACATTCCACTTAATACTACCGTCCTTTACAGCAACAAGGCTCTTTTCAGTGCCGAAATAGCAGGTTCCTGCACTGTCTGCAACTACGCCGCTTCCAGGCTTCGCCAGACCTGTAATCACAGAGGACGGTTTCGGCTTTTCCGTTACAGGAAAACAACCTAATCCGGTATGCTGCGGATTGCCACCAAATGTTGGCCAGCTAAAGTGATTTCCCATGGTATTCCTCCCCTCTTGTTATATCAGATTTCTCTACCAATGCAGGTATTAATAAAGCATGACAATCTCCCATATGCTACGGTTCTTCAGCTCTTTTGATCTTCAATATAATTAAGATAATCCTGAAGCCATTTTTCCGGAACCGTTTTTAGAATATTATTTATATCTTCCTTGTATTTCTTCTCATATACACGCTGCATAACACCGTCTCCTACCAGTATTCCATTGGCAAAATGAGTTCTATTTTGATTTGTTAGTACTATACCATCCTCTGGTATACCGACATGCAGATTCCATACCTTATCGGCATATGTTTCCGCTACTATCTCTGTCAGCCGACCTACCCCTTCTTCATTAATTACTACGTCACCCACTTTTAGCTCTTTTGCAAGTAAAACCCCTGAAGCTGTGACTACAGGATGTCCATCTGTTAAAAGCAAAGAGTGCCCTTTATCGTCCTTAAGCCGAATCATTGGCTTTTCCTCTGTTCCAATAACGGTGTTTTCAATAGTCAGCACTACCCCATCGTTATTGCTTAATATTTTCTCCTGTACCTTTATATTTTCAATGTTCTTTTCAGAACCATCAGCCATTCTTACCTTTGTTCCTGTGGCAAGGCAGCCATAAACCACTTCCATAGGTGCTATCTCGGTTGTATTTAGGGATGTAGACCCAGGTATTTTTTCAGAAGGGGCATTGGTTATAAATGTTGTAACATCTTTTCCTCCTGTTTGTACCGTCACACTGAATATATAGTAAACTCTATCTCCCGAATCAAAATTGGGAGGTGCAAACTTCATCCATCCCAAATCCCACGAAAGGATTTTGCCGGATATTTTTGTGTTTGTATCTTTAAAAAATTCAAAACTGGAAGGAGGCTCAATGGGGTTACCGCCTTCATCGGTACGTGCAATTTGAATTACCCATGAAGCGTTTGTAGGCTTACCCTGGCCGTCATATAAGATAGGATCGATATTATCGAAATACTCAATCGAACCTTTAATGGGTATCTCTACCATTCCACTCCACCGCTTCCAATAGTCGCAATCTCCATCGTTTCTTGTTAAGCAAACCTTTATTAATCTACCACTTGTATGGGTAACCATCTGTGTAGGTGATACGTTCTTCGTTTCTTTGGGAAAATTATATGTAGAAACAGGAACTACGCCTTTATATGTACCTTCTCCAATTATTTCGTACTGGTAGGTTGCTATTGCATAAAACTGTCTTCCTCCGGTAGGGATAGCTGAACTAAAGCTACCCGAAGCATCTAAGGCAACCACTTTTTCTTTATTGCAATTCATAACTTTCTTTACAGGTCCCAACAGATTATAATTTTCATCATACAGTCCAAGTGTCATTATCGTAGTATCTGCACCGCCGGGTATAGAAGACAACGCTGAAGCTGAATAATTTTGTCCATCAACTGTATTTATTTGAGTTACAACATTAACTGGTGCCGCATTCTTGTTCACTCCCATTGCGGGCTGGTTTTCAGCTCCTCCGTTCTTTATATGTTCCTCCCTGCCCTCTTCAACGGATTTGAAAAGCTGTTTGTGTCTACCAGCACTGAATCCCGCTAATTCCAACTGGCGTTTATAAAACCTGTATTGCTTTTCATCTGATAAGTCAAAATGCATAAAATGATTATTATGAACTTTTGATATAATGTGTTCAATGTCTCTTCTGTCAGTTTCGTTTAACTGTTTAATCATAATTTTTCTCCTTTACATCTGTTTTTTTGTGCTAAATTAAACTTCATCCTTACATCCACACCAAATATCCCGGCAAGCAGTTTTTGTGTAAGTCAAACTATTTCGTACTAAACACGAACTATCTTATAAGGCGCCTCAATCTCCCAATCTAATCACGGTTATAACATATATGTTAAAATAAGTCAATAATAAAAATAGATACTGTGCTCATTTTGGCATATTATAACATCTCAACAAGATTGTTTAATATTCTTTATTAACATAATAATATACAAATGAAATTGCAAAAAACCAGACAAGGGTCTATCTCCTTGTCTGGTTTTCTTAAATCCCTTACTTTAAATCTCACCTACACACGAAAGAAGTCGGCAAAGTATGACAGCTGCTTCCTCTCTTGATGCTTCTCTTTTGGGATAAAACTTATTATTACTCCCAAAAATTATACCCTTTGAAGATAGAAACTCAACTGATTGCCTAGCATATGGGGATATATCGTTTTTATCATCAAAAAGTATCCCCTGTTCCTCAGGTAAATCTACACCTTTTTTATATGTGTATATCCTACATGCTATTGTTGCTAACTCTTCTCTGGTGATTTTTCGATTAGGTTCAAACAGGGAATTTCCTGTACCGTAGATAAGCCCCAATTCAGAAGCAGTTTCTATCTCTTTGGTAAACCATGCCCCTGCTGGAACATCACTATAGGTTCCAGTTGATTGTGTTCTTTCAACATATAGGCTTCTCATCGCCATTGAGGTAAATTCTGCTCTTGTTACAACTGCATCGGGAACAAATTTGTTATCACCTTTCCCAAAGATAATTCCTCGAGCTGCCAATACCTCAACTTGTTCTTTTGAAGCTCTATTGATTAAGTCGTCAAACTCCTTATTTGTTTCAAAAACACTATACTTAGAAAAGTGTCCTGTATTGAAGTTTAACTTTCCTGTTTGCAGGTCTAAAACTCCCCCTACTGCTTTCCAATCATTTGTCTCTTCATCAAACACACAAACAATTACTTTCCTCTTGTCTTTTATCTTTGAAACATCCACTTTAATCGAAACCATTACATCTTCTGCAAATTTATTAATCACTTTACTACTCGAACTATTACTCAAATTAATACTTGAATTACTACTTGAATTAACAGTAATGTTATACACCGATTCAATAGCCTGACCAAAGTAAGAGCTAAATGCCTCGGTATCCTGATTCAGTCCCTTTTCTATCAATATGGTTACTTCTTCACCCATATCCTTCGCTATTTGTCCCATAATCTTGCTTGAGAACAAAATACTTACTTTCCCTGTATTCACTATAAGACCCTTGTTACTTGTCACACATCTTTCAACATCAGCTTTACCTATTTTCAAACCTACCTGTGAAGCGTCCTGATTATTTTGCACCAATATTTCTACATTTTCGTTTTCTGTTTCCAACTTTTCAAGAAGCTCTGGAGTATTTAATGATAATATTCCCTGTCCTTGTACTCCTTGTTCTTGTATAATAGGTACTTTTCCGCTTACGTTAGTACTCCCACTACTATTTCCACTATTATTACTACTTCCATTACTATCTCCTGTTTCTTCACTGTCTTCATCATCCCCATCATCCCCATCATCCCCATCATCCTCACTATCCGCTCTCGTCGAAAATTCCAGCACAAAATCTTCCTCAATGCTATAACCTCTAGTATTTTCCACTGCATTTACAGGTATTGTCATAGTATAGTTTGTACTATCTTCAAGGTCTGATTCAAGTCTTACCAAAAGTGTTTTATCATTAATACTTACTCTACTCAATATTTCTTTTCCACTACCGTCCTGTAATGAAATGTCATTAAAACTACTTCCTTTTGCTACTGTTTCATTGAATATAACATTTATTTTAGCATCTACAGGTGTTTCATCCATTAATTCACCTGGATATGTAAACCTGACCACTGGATTTAATCGGTATTCTTCTGTAGTAAATGAAGCCCTATAAGCTTCTTCCATTTTATTCTGCTGTGACCCCGTAACAGCTTCAACAGGAATATATACGAAATACTGTTTACCATATTCTAAGTCACTATTTGGCGTCAATACAACATTTGCACCATCTATTTCCTTTGTTGTTGCTACTACATTATTATCGGTATCGGCAAGTACAATCTCTGCAAAATCTGAGTCTTGAGTCAAATCCATATTAAATCCTACTGTAACTTGCTGATTTATAGATACTTCCTCGGCATCCGCACTTGGCTCAACCTTGTCCACTACCAAAGGTGTCCTTTCAATAGCACCATAATAAAGGTTATTGTCTATATCAAATTCTTCTATCCCTTCTTCAGCAGTAAACTGTGCAACAATATCAATATCACCCTCGTCAAAATTCATTTCTCCTGAATCAAGCATGAATTCAAATGCTCTCTCATCTCCTGATGCAAGCATTCCTGTTTCCGTACTTTCTAATTCTTCACCCTCTGTGTCACCAACAAGCAAAGATATATCTCCACCATTTACGGGTATGCTTCCTATATTAGCAACATGAGCAGTAACTAAATATCTTGTAGTATCGACGTTTTGGCAATCCAAAGCAGTAACTTCTATATCAGGCTGCACTACTGCAAGGGAGGCTGTATTATTCTGTGTATCAATATCATAAATACTATTTTGAGGATCAACTGTTACATATAAGGTATGTGTACTCATATCATCAGGGACAATCCAATCAACCGCTACATCTGATACCCCTCTTGCAGATATAGGCTGAGCTACTATTTGTGTATCCCCAATTTTTATTCCTTCATCCAAAGGATTACCATCATAAAATTCTACTTCAATATTGTTCTCAGTAAACTCACCTTTATTACTAATTGTTGCCATCACTGTTACTGCACATCCAGGTATGGGGTTTTGCTGGGACAAGGATATATCATCCGCATACACAGCTAAATCATGTTTTGGTGTTAATGTTACCATGCTTAGATCGGCACTGCCTGTGTTTACATATTCCTCACCATCAATAATCTCTTTTATTAATTCAACCCTTGAATATGCTACCATCAATTTGCCTTCATCCGTAAATGCAGGGCTGTATGAGCGGTTAAAGCTCTCATCATCTGTAAGCCTTATCTTATTACTCCAAATATCATTTTCAGAATCGTATATTGAAGTGTAGATATCCCTGCCACCTGATTCCGCTAATTCAGCGAAAACTAAAGACAGTTGTCCATTCCCACTTACTGCGGTTTCATAATCTACTTGAGCATTTTCTAAGGAATCAACGATTCCAGGCTCTTCCTGCTGTAAATCATTCACATAAACTATATTGCCCTCCTGATACCATGTCATAAAGAACTCGCCTTTTAAATATTGCGGTCTTGGGTTGGAGTCCTCTACATTGTTATCTGTCATTCGCACAGGATTACTCCACTGTTCGTCATTATATGTTAATACATATATTTCTCTATCTGTAGTAGTCTGCATATTGTTATCTTTATCAACAGTATACGAATATACACCTTCTCCATCCTTATAGGCAGCCGAAGAATTTATTATTGTATCCTCATTGCTTACTATTACCACAGGACTACTCCAACTTGTCCCATCCCATTTTGAAAACATTATATCATTGGAATCAGGATTTGCACCCAACATATCATTTGCCTTATCTTTAACCCAAACCAATATTCCACCGTTTTCATCCGCTACCAAACTAGGAGAATGGTCATAATAATTATCATCCGTAAGCGTTATAGTATCGCTCCAATTAGATACTGGGCTACTATATACACTTTGAGCAACACTTATTTCACTAGCAGAAATGTATTCATTCAAGGTAACATCATCATCGCATATACAATTAATATTTTCCCATGCCATGAGTACACTATTAGATGTTTTTGCTATTACAGGCTCAAAGTCTCCGGTTCCATCATCATTAATGAACTGAGGCTGATTCCAATTCTCACCGTCAAACGCCGAAAATTTAAGCTGAGTTCTGTTAGCTGATGTACGTTCTAAATTATCATCCAACCAAATCATTACCATTTCATCGCCGGTATTTATTAAATGCTGGTTGGAATATGGATATACGTTACTCTGCATTACTTGTGTACTGATATTTTCTTCTAGCTGTTCAATCTCTTCTAATTCCTCAGGTTCCGCACTTTGGGTGAAAGGCTCTATAACACTTAGAGATTCTGCGGAAGCAAACATTGGTGCTTCTAAGAGCTGGGACACTTCCTCTTTAGGCATCCATTCGGTCTGTTCATTAATATAATCCCGAGGCATTATACTAAAATCTTCGCTTTTTAAATTTCGTGTTTCAGCCAAGCACTCACCCTCTAAAGAATTAAGGGCTAATCCTTCAATTGATGCCATCAATGTTTGAGGCTCACTGAGAATAGATTTGTTGGAGGCAGATATTGTGTCTGCCAGTTTCCATTCATATTTTAAGGCTTCCTTTTCCCAAGTAAATATTGCTGCTTGGGCACGAATTCCTCCCGAAAGTATAGCATATACCTTATACTGGTCTTGAGGTATTCTTATTTCTGTATCAAGTTTCCCTTGCAAATACCCTTCCACACACAGTTTTTCAACCCCCGCACCAACTGCAGCTCCAAGAGAAGGTTGTAAAATAAGTATCATATTGTAATCGTAATCATTATGTTGAATATCTTCTTTGATATTAATAGTAGTATTTGAATCCAAACCTACAGTTCCGTCTACATATCCAGGTACAAATATAATAGGTATGAGGAAATACTTTCGTTTTTTTGCACTTCCATTAATATCAACCTCAATAACACCATTTGTAAAAGCCCACTTGTTCCCCTGTGTTTTATACTTCCATTGCAAAACTCCACTAACGCCACCATTAACCTCTACTCCGCCAACTAAGGCAGATTTCTTCTGTTTTATCTTTTTATATAGCTTAACTGCCTCTTTAACATCCTTTGCACCCATTTCTTCCTCTTGAGCTTTGGTTAATCCTATATATACATTTACTTCTCCCTTATCATTTATAGTCCCCGTGAATTTATAGTTTTCACCCTTCAAACCTGTAGGGCTACCACCAAGAAGAGGAAAATCTTCAGGTGCTCCCGGTGTTACAGCATCCTTAATATCATATAACACATCCAACACATATTTACCATCAACAAATCTGACCTGACCAAGGGGTGGTTTAGGGGCAACCTCCACTTTTGCATCAACAACACTGGACATACTCCCATCAACACTTACCGCCATAGCAGTTATTCTTCCACCCGGTCCAATATCTTTACCCATATTAAATTTCTTACTACCATCTCTCTCGTTATATGTACCTTTAGGAGTGATGAATCTAACATATCCCGGCTCATGGCCTTTCCAGTCCACCCATGTATCAAAAGTAGCATCCACATTTACGCCATGAATAAATAATTTGTCACTGTTTTTCATTGAACTGGAAAAATCAGAGAATATCCGTCTTATCACAGGTTTTGTAGAAGGAATATTTCTTTCTACTACAAATATTACACTTTCTTCTTCCTCCTTTAAATATAGATGTTTTAATTCACTACTGTAGTAATAAGGAGGGTACACCTTTATATCATTATCTCCAGTAGACAGACCTGAAATTAAGTAACTTCCATCTCTTTGTTTTGGAACATATATCTTTTCACCATTTACTTCAAATCTTACTTTGCTTCCTCCAGCATTAACTGTTGAATTTCCATTTCTGTCCTGTAACCATACTTTTAATTTTATATTATGTCTTATAGGTACAATATTAATTCTTCTTATAATTTGTTTATCTTTAAAACAAAACCTCAAATGGTAAACACCTGGTTCTAACCCATTAATTTCTGTCTTAAAAGTTGTATTACCGTAAGTATCGGTACATTGTTTCGTCGTTCTAATTTGTCTTCCATAATAAGATAACTTTAATTCAACAGACTCATCTGCTTGAGGTATCCCTTCCCAACTTAAATTAACAGTATGTTTTACATAACGGGGAGTTCTACTATACCAACCTGCATTATACCCACTCGCTATCTCTGTGCGTAACCCATCAGGAGTAACTGAAAAGTCAACATATTTAGGCTCCGGTTTTATTATTATTCTTTGTTCTTTTGCCACTTTAAACCCTTTACTATCTGTTACTGTAAGTCTAATAGTATAGTTACCCACTTCCTCGTATGTATGATTTACTTTACTTCCACCTGTCTCTGCATGGCCATCCCCATATTCCCAATAATATTCAGTTATGCTTCTATCATGTTCCGCAAAAAGGTCATCCAATTCACAAGCATCCAATTCTACCGATTTATTTTTAATTTGAACTCCATAAGGATTCACCCTCATGTTTGTACTGTTGTCCATTATAAGAGGATATGAAGTAATAAAATGGGATGTATATACATCATTTTGGTTATCATCTTCGTCAATAACCGCTCCCTTGGGTAAATAAATACTGTACCTTGAACCGCCAACCCTGTTACTCATTGGAGTAATAATTAGCCCTTTGTTTTGTATGAACGAATTGAACTTAACTGAGGTCCCATTTTCATTTTTAAATCTAATTTTATCAAAATTGGGCCCTTTGGCTACCTCTTTGCCAAATCCAAATTCGACAGTAGTATAAATTGCTACATATCTTTCTAAATCCGCCGGGCTTATGCTTGTAATATTTACTTGATTAGACCCGGTTTTATAATTTAGACTATATTCCTCTGCCAAATTGTCCCCCACACCATCTTTTACCGCAGAAGAAGGTATAGTAACCGTATAGATCGTATCAGGATTCAATATCTCTTGGGGTTTTATGATAAGTTCTTTTTTGTAGATAGATTTACTTGTTTTAATTTCATTTCCAGCAGTATCTATAAGTTTTATCTCCTCATAATTAACCGATGCTGAAATATTTTCATCAAACAAAATTGAAATCGACTGTTTAACATTTATACCTGTAGAATTAGGGGCAGGATAAGTACTACTTACCTTTGGTGGTATATGTTCTACATCAGTACAGAATTTAATTATATCGTCTTTACACCATTTAAATAAAGGCTGTATTGTATTGCCCTGCCTGTCCTTTATTGCTGTCAAGGGAATATTAAGCTCATACCACGTCTTATAGTTTAGATTGGAATCCAAAGCAATGGTTAAGGTGTTTCCATTTATTGTTTTTGTTATATTTCCATTATATCCTCTTAAGCAAATGTCATTGTACGCTGTTCCCATAAATATAGGTTCCGAAAACTGAATTGTAATGGCTGAGGTGTCTATTGGTACATTCTTTGATAAATTAGAAGGAGATGAACTAATTATTCTAGGAGCTCTAGTATCCTTGGGCTCTACTGTAAATTTAAAGGTATAAACGGATTCAAAAATATTATTACAATTATCTCTAACAGCATTCTTCGGAATCATTACTGTATATTGGGTTCCTGTAAGCAATTTTTTCGAAGGCACTATTACTAATTTATTGGGATTGGTAGTATCTATATAAGCAGAAATACTTTGGGGTACATATACACTCCTTGTTCTAAAAAGCATATACTTTTCTGTTTTATAATATCCTAATTTAATATAATTAAATGCATAACTCTTTTTAACAGGTTCATCAAATGTAATCTCAATATTGCTGTCAAACAATACATTTTTCCCTCCATTGGAAGGCGTAGTACTTTGTACTATAGGTCCTTTTCTATCCGGTAAAGACATTACAAATAGTTTGAATACCTTTGTCTTAATTACCGAATCCTTTGTAATAGTTGCAGTCAGCATTACCTCTGTATATTTACTTGAATTAGAGGGTCTTGTTACCTGCCCTGCGTTTGTAATTACAGCAATTTTATCCGATTTCCAAGTTATTTCCGAACCGCAATTTCCTTTAGTCGGTAACGATAAATTTTGTACTATGTAATATGGTGTTTTATTATTGCCAAGAAAACTTTGGGCAGTAAGCGCTGTCTTATCTTTTTCCACAGTTTCTTCTCCGTTTAAACATTTGACAGTTAAAGTAAATGTCTTTGTATCACTGGACAAACCTTTAGAAAGCTCCGCTGTTAATGTTACAACGACATCACCATCATCATTTAAAGATCTTGAAACAACTCCATAAGTTTTTATAACACTTTCCTTATCGGAACTCCATTTTATGGCACTTCCATTTGCCCCACTTGTCGGCAGTGTTAAATTCGATGTTACATTGTCTAATGCAGTATTTTTTGCCAGAATTACTGTATCTATCAAAGCCGCCTTATCTGCTAATACTGCTTCTGCATCTGCTTCAGCTCCACTTTGTACAAGGCTTTTTACCGTTAATATAAATCCCTTTGTTACCGTTGCTTCTCCCTTTGTTATTGTTGCTGTCAAAGTTACTTCTGTATCTCCCTGCGTATATGTTGGTCTTGTTACTGTTCCGTTATTTGCCACTATATCTGTGTTATTTGAATTCCACGCTATATCACTTCCATTTGCTCCTGTTACTGGCAAACTTAAATCCGATGTTACGTTATCAACTCCGCTGTTCTCTCCCAGAATCGCCGTGTCTCCCAATTCCGCCTTATCCGCTGCTACTGCTTCTGCATCTGCTTCAGCTTCACTTTGTTCTAAACATTTTACCGTTAATATAAAGTCCTTTGTTACTGTTGCTGCTCCCTTTGTTATTGTTGCTGTCAGGGTTACCACTTCATCTCCCTGTACATGTGTCGGTCTTGTTACCGTTCCGTTATTTGCTACTATATCTGTGTTATTTGAATCCCACACTATATCACTTCCATTGGCTCCTGTTACTGGCAAACTTAAATCTGATATTACGTTATCAATTCCACTGTTTTCCCCCAGAATTACTGTATCTATCAAAGCTGCCTTATCCGTTGCTACTGCTTCTGTATCTGCTTCCGCTTCACTCATTGCCTGTAACCCTACTGTAGTTTCTTGATACGCTCCACCCTTCGCTACAGCGACCACGTTTGCATTACCATCCGTTGTAGAACTTAATATAGCCACTGCTTCTCCGTTAACATCCGTCGTTACCAGCGATTCACTAAACGTACCAAAATCACTAATAAATTCAACAGGGACACTTGAAACAGGTGCATATACGGAGTTTGTTACAGTCGCTGTAAGAGTGCTGACTGATGCATTATCCTTCGGATTTGCTGTAAGAGAAAGCGAAGGAGCCTCTAAATATATATTGTTATTTACATCTATGGGTTGATACTCGTTATTAAAATACCATTTTAAAATATCATTCTGCTGATATGGATCCCCAGTAGCTGATGTAAATCCTGCATATACTTCATTAGTGCCAAGAACCGCTGATAAATAAAGATCAGTTTTAGTTAAAATTGCACTTGCAGGACGAGTACTTGAATTATCACTTACCCTTATCTCCATGGTCTGTGCTGTACCATCATAGTCCACCCATACATGATATTCATTTCCATTTACAATAGTATTGGGAAAACTGGTTTTCGCAATTGACTCAGCTGAACCATTTAAATCTATTCCTACATGATTATCATCATCATCATTTGTACCTGTTCTATCATTTTCATATGTATCAAATTCAATACTTACACTGGGTTCCATATTGTCAGCCACAAATCTATAACTATTTGTACCAAGCGCATTTGAACCCATTGTCTGAATTGTAAAGGTAAAACCATCCCCTCCATGCATGCCACTCCTCCATGGATTATGAGGATCCGAGCTCCTAAACACAAAATATGTACTAAACGAATTGTCATTTCTTAGATAGATCTTGTTTTTTGTAAATACGCTACTCTTTTGATGTATCTTTGCTTCATTTAACCTTAAAACCTGACTTCCATTATACTCAGCTGTTAATGAATTACCATTCAACTGTATTTGACTTGTTGTATCAAAAGCATCATATTTTATGGACAGAGGTGTTTTTGACTCTGCAAAGGCATAATCTGCTCCTGACCCTTTAAATATACCAACGGGGAAATTCGTTAACATAAAAGCCATGATTAAACAAATACAAACACACTTCTTTAAACATTTGTTTGACATATTCATTCCCTCCTAAAATCTACCTATATTAAAGTAATTTATATTTCTACATATTGAAATATAACATTCATATTATAATTAGACATAATTTCAGGAATATCAGGACGAATTTTTGTGACAAGAGGTCGAATTTTGTCTTATGCTACATTAAATATGCTATATTAAATAGCAAAAAGAAAAAAGAGGACAGTGAACCTGTCCCCCTGTCCTTATCAAGAAAACTCTTTAATATATTTATATTTACCATTTAAAAATACTTCTACCACTGCTTTCTGCTCTTTTGGGTTAACACTTATCTTAAATGTAATGTTATCATTCGTATTTTTTAGTACATTTTCAAGTATATCATCGACGTATCTGTAAATTAAAAACCTCGCAATATTGCAACTTATCATATTGCCAGTATCACAATTTAACTCTATACGTGGGCTAAAGCGTATTGATTGAACGTACAAATAAGAACATACAAAATCTATTTCTTCTTTGAGCGAAACTAAATCACTGTTATTATCAGAGGTATAATGCAAACAATCCGAGAGATCTATGAGAAGTTCTGATGCTTCTTTAGGTTTTTTTCTGCATAAAGAAACTGCACAGTTTAATGTATTATATATAAAATGTTGCTTAAGACATGTTTTAAAATAATTTTTCAATCTCTTATCTCCCTGTTTTTAAAAGTTTATTTAAAGTATCAAGAATTGTTTTAGAACGATAAGGTTTAGTAATAAACGCATCAACATAGTCATAATACCAATCCTTACTGGTAAACTTATTACTATTCCCAGTAATAACTATAACCTTTAAATCATCTAATTTCCATTGACATTTTACAATGTCTATAATTTGGATTCCATTAATTACCGGAAGCATCATATCAAGAAATACAACGTCAAATTTTTCATGTTGAAGCTTATCTAAGCCTAATTCCCCATTCTCGGCAGATACAATTTGAAATTTTTCTTCTGAATCTTCTAATATTTCTTCTAGTAATAAACGATTATTATATTCATCATCAATAATTAAAATTCTTTTCACACATATCACCCACTCTATTTAACTATACACTCCTTTTTTTTGCAATATTATCTGTCTAACCTGCACATAACCGGTATTTTTACATCAAATATCAGCGTTAAGCTGTTAAATGTTTAAGAGCTCTTTTAATTGCTTTGAATAGTGGCGGCTTACAGGAATTTCAATATCTAAATTTTTCAGTTTTATAATATATGTCTGATTAAACATAGGAATAATCCTATCTATGTGTTCTATGTTGACAATAAAGCTTTTATAACATCGTAAAAATGATTCTGTTGTTAATCTCTCTTCCAATTGTCCTAATGTCTCATTTATTAAAAAGCTGTCATCTTTTGTACACACTATAGCTTTTTTACCATTGACAGTAAAATAGTAGATTTTACTTAAATCAAGTAATCTTATAGTATCATTTTTCCATACTGGAATTTTATGATGTTTACACAATTTCTTTTGCTGATTAATACTACTCGTTTCTTCATTTGTATTTGTATTTGTACTTGTACTTGTACTTGTACTTGTACTTGTATCTTTCTTTCTTTTTTGTATAAGGTTAACGGTTTTATTTACTCTTTTTTCAGAAAATGGCTTTACAATATAATCTATAGCTTCAAGTTCAAAAGCCTCTAATGCGTATTCATCATATGCTGTAATAAAAACTATAAAAATATCTTTTTGCATATCCAGTATTTTTCGTGCAACTTCGATTCCACTTTTTTGTGGCATTTCGATATCTAACATTACAATGTCAGGTTGAGTTAATTGAATTTGCATTAAGGCTTCAATAGAAGAATTATACGAGCCAACAATCTGTACCTGACTGTTTTGATTTAAAATATATTCTAATTGTTCCAAAGACAATTTTTCATCATCTACCAAAATAACACGCAGCATTTTTTCAACTCCTATTGTCATTTATCCGAATAGCTAACCGTCGCTGGCTTTGCACACAGTAGACGCTAACAGACAAGTTCGTAAATGTTACTAGTGTGGAATAATTCAACTAAACTTCAGTGGAGGATAAAAAAACCACCGAAGAAAGTTTCACTTTACAGGTATAGAAATAAAGAAGGTACTTCCTTTTTCTTCTTCACTTTCTACCCAAATAATTCCTCTATGAAGGTGCACTATATTTTTGCATATTGCAAGCCCTAGACCGCTACCTTTTTTCTGCTGTACATTTTTATAATCGCAACGATAAAATTTATCAAAAATTTGATACTGACTACTCTTCGGTATACCTACCCCTGTATCCTTTATAGCAAATACTATCATTTCATTACTAATTTTTATATCACAATAAATATCCCCTTGCTCAGTAAACTTAACTGCATTGGAAATTACATTTATTAATACCTGCAACAATTTCCCCCTGTCTCCAATAAAATCGGGCAAATTTGGATGTGAAATGATTTTATATTTTAGACCTTTTACATCCAAAATAGAACTTGTTTTTTCAAAAGCCTCCTGTGCAAGACAATATGGGTCAATGTTATCTTTTCCTAAACAAACCTCTTCACTTTCAAGCTTTGATAAATCTAGTAAATTATTTATCATATGAGTAAGCCGTGCTCCTTCTTCTTTTATTATAGAAAAATTTCTATGAATCCTATTTACTGTTTTTTGTATAACAGAACTCTCTGTGCCAGTCATTTCCGGCAATATATCTCTATCAAATTTCTTTTGTATCATTTCAGTAAATCCGATTATGGATACTAGTGGTGCCTTTAAGTCATGAGAAACCGTCATTAGAAATTCGGCTTTCAAGTTTTCAATTTTATTTAACTCTTCTATTTTCCTTTTTAAAATATTAATCAATATAATTGCTATAGTAATTATCATTAAATTCGTAGTTATTACCACCAGTACCCTTGACACTCCCCCACTTTCTATCTTATTAAGATTAACCGTATAAATAAGTTTCCAGTTAACATTATCCAACGGTGATACAAAGAAATAGTATCCATTCATGCTTTGTGGGTTCTGATTTTCAAACAGGTCAAAAGAATTATTTATATTATATTGTTGTTCCAAATGCATTGAAAATAATTCAATATCCTTAACCAATTCCCCATTTTTATACACTATGTTTTGGCTGGAATCAACAAGATATATATTTGCATCATAATTATTTTGATTAATGTATGAGGACAACTCATCAATTGAGATATTGTTAGCAACAATACCCGTTATTTTATTTTGTTTTTGTACAGGTAAATACTTTGAAAACATTATCACATTTTTTTTATTATCTAAAAAAATGTCTGTTTCCCAACCTTTTTTATATATATCCGGGTCATCCATATCATTTAACTGTCCAATTGATTCCTTTACTAAATTAAATACTTCATCTTTGTCCGAAATAATTTCATTGGCATATTCAAAAGGATAAATTGTAATATATCCTTCTTCTGAATAATAAGTACTCCATGATTCAAAAATGCTGTTTTTATTTAGATAATGTTGAACTTCAAAAATCTTTTTAATTTTATCAAGTTCACCCAAAAAATGCATATCTTTACTGTTAATATCTCCATCTACAATAACATTTCCATATTTTTTATATGAATTATCTGACTCAAAATTCAAAGAAGAAACATCTAATTTACTGTTATACTTGATTCTATCCTGAAATACGCCTGTGCTACTAGATGTACTTGGATTGTTTAGTATATCTTCAATCCAGCTTCTTTGCATATAGACATTATTAAACATTAACATCATGCCTTTTTCCAGCATATCCTTTTGTGCGTTAATTTGTTGTTCGTATTCGATTATATTATGTTCCTTTTCCTGACTTGATTTCTGAATGAAATAAATATTCATTGCACTCAGTAGTAACAGTGAAACTATACATATAATCCAAATATACAAATTATTTATAGAAAGCGTCTGCTTATTCTTCATTCTGTCCCTCTTTTTCCATCAATTATAACATATAGCTACTGTTCCTTGTAGGAATTTGTCGAACCATTAAATAAATTATTAGTATACTCAATTGCAAAAGCATATCTAAAATTAAAAATTGAACTTCTAAAATCAGTGCATTTATATTATTCTTTCTTCATTACTATCTAACCCTGTCTAAGGCTTTCAAAATTCCATAAATTATTGCCTGTGGTCTCGGCGGGCATCCGGGAACATATACATCAACGGGCACAATACTATCAATGCCATTACTCGTAGCATAGGCATCCTTGAAAATTCCTCCGCTACAGGCGCAGGCTCCCACTGCGACAACAATTTTAGGATCAGGAGTTGCATTATACGCTTTAATTAGTGCATTCTGCATATTTCTCACTGCAGTACCTGTCACTAATAGCATATCAGCATGTCTTGGGGAAGGTACAAAACTAATACCCAGCCTTTCAATATCGTTAAAAGGATTATTTAAGGCATTTATTTCAGTGTCGCAACCGTTGCAGGAACCGGAATCTACTTCCCTGATTTGAAGGCTTCTACCAAATATTTTTTTTATATTTGCTTTTAAATCACTGCAGATTATTTCATAATCTGGATCAGATATATTTTTTTCTTCAATCACTAATGTATTCATTCTAAGTTTATTTTTATCCTTTTCGGCAAGTTCAAAGCTGTTTGTCATTTTTACAGCTTCAGACTGACATACATCTTCACATAAGGCACAAAATATACATTCATCGTAATTTATTCCTATATTATTTGAGGTTTTATCCATTACTATGGCGTTAGATGGGCAACGTGATAAACATTCGCCACACCTATTACATTTACTTAAATCAATTTCTGGTTTGCCAATAAACAAACTCGAATCAAGAGGCTTATTGGGGTAATCCCCAGTAACCCGTGGATATTTTATTATTTTTTTAACAGTGTTAAACATATTCATCATCCTTATTTAATCTAAAATCGACGTATATTAATACTATATCTTACATGAGTCTTATTAACTCTTGCATATATTCTACATATATATTACATATATCTTACATATATTTTTCATATATCTTGCTATAAATCGTTTCCAGCATACGACAAATTAAAGCTCTTGTTAATAATCGGAAAATCAGGTACAATGTTTCCTTTTACAGCATGACATAACGCAGGCCAGTTACAAAAAGAAGGAGTTCTGATTTTATACCGAAAAATCGTATTGTTTTCTCCGGTCATTATCCAATGAATATTTTCACCCCTTGGTGCCTCTGTCAATCCAAATGCACATTGATATGGTTCAAAGGTCTTTACTGGCTCTAAAAGTTTACCGCTTGGCATTGTTTCAATGGCTTGTATCATCAAGTAGATCGATTCAAAACACTCTTTGATTTTTGTATTCATCCTGCAATTAATATCACCGTTATTATGCTTAGGTATATTAAATTCCAATTGCTTATACGCTTCATAAGGAAATGATTTCCTCACATCAAAACATAATCCCGAAGCACGTCCACTAGGCCCGACGGCATTCAAATCTGTGGCAATCTTGGTTTGAAGTATGCCTGTGTTTTCCACTCTGTCAATAAACATACTGTTTGATTTGATAATTTTAACCGTATCCTCTAGTTCTGATTTGATTTTTTTAAGCTCTTCTATCGTTTTTAATTCTTTACCTAATATGAAATCTTGCCTTACTCCGCCAAGTTTGTTGACACTTCTCAAAAACCGCATGCCACAAAGCTCATCAGCAATCCAATAGGCCCAGCCTTTCATCATTCTAAACTGAAATGTGGCAAATCCATAAGCAGCGTCAAGACAAAGTCCCCCAAGGTCACCTAGATGGTTGGTAAGCCTTTCAAGCTCCGCAAAAACCACCCTTGTATATTCCGCTCTGGTCGGAATTTTTACCTTGGCAATCTTTTCAATAGCCTGACAGTAAGTAAGCGAGTTGGCAAAGGTTTCATCACCGGATATACGCTCCGCTACATACAAACACCGTTCAATACTCTGACCCTCACACATTTTTTCTATACCTTTATGAGTATAATACAGTTGTGCTTCAAGATTGATGATAGGCTCGCCCACAACGCTGAATCTGAAATGACCCGGCTCTATTATCCCAGCGTGTATGGGACCTACCGGAATTTCATAAACCCCTTCACCTGTTACTTTTTGAAAATCCGTTTCCTCTTTTGCAAAATCAAGTTTGTGCTTCACATCAAAGTCCTTTCGCAAAGGATGTTCTGCTTGAGGCCAGTTGCTGTGAAACACAAGTCTTTTCGGATTAGGATGTCCAACTGGAACAATCCCGAACAAATCATTTATTTCCCTTTCATACAACGCGGCGGCATGAACTTTTTTGGTAATAGACCTGATTTCCATTTTATTAGGGTCAACCAACGTTTTAATAATCAGAAGTATCCCTTGCTCCCTGTCTGCAAATACATAATATACCGCATATTTATCGCAAAGGCTTTGCTCATCGTTTGCAAACATTGATATAAGAGGATAGCCCAACGTGGTATTGATATAAGTGCAAATCTCCAAGATATGCTCAGGATTAGCCTCAAGATAAAGTTCATTGGTATTATCAACAACACTCCTATAGATATCTTCGGAGAAGGTTTCCGAAAGCTTACTGTTCAATTTAGTTAAAATCATATTTTTGCTTTCAATTATGTTATCCATTATTCTCTCCATTCTACACCTAGTTCTTGGTTCTTGGTTCTTGGTTCTACATTCCAATAATGATGTTTTGTGCCTGAGTAATAAGATCTTTTAGCTCATTAGGAATAAAAAGACCTGTTATAGTTATGACAACCAGAAGAACTACAATAGCAACCGTACCAGGAATATTGGTTTCACCCCGCTGCAAATCCTCTTCTTGATTATTGCCATAAAATATTTTAAACAAGTTAACTGCAATTCCGGCAAAGATAATTGCCAAGAGAAGGATAAAAGCAGACCCAACAAAAAACCTTTTAGCAACGAATATAGATACAATAATATTAAACTCACTGGCAAAGACACTAAAAGGAGGCATCCCTGCTATAGCAAACAAGCCTAACAAGAATACAATTCCCGAAACTGGCAGCAGTTTAAGGGCTCCTTTAATTTTGGAGATCTGTTTTGTGTCGTATTTTTGCAGTATATTACCGGAAGTTAAAAATAGCATGGACTTAGTAAGTGAATGGTTAATCATATGAAGCAACGCTCCGAAGATCGATAACGGGGTAAAAATGCCTATGCCAACAGCAATTATCCCCATATGCTCTATGCTTGAATAAGCTAGTAACCTTTTATAGTCCTTTTGGGCCAGTATACATATAGCAGCAGTAAATATAGATAAAATCCCTAAAGCTATTAGTAGCCTCCCAGTATAAATACTACTGCCAAGATTGCGATTAACAATAGCTACAGCCCGAATAATTCCGTACATTGCACTATTGAGTAAAACACCGGAAAGCAGTGCACTAATTGGCGACGGTGCTTGGCTATGAGCGTCAGGCAACCATGTATGCATCGGTGCAAGACCAGTTTTTGTACCAAAACCTATTAAAATAAAGATAAATGCCAGTTTTACTATAGGACTTTTTAAAGACTTTGCATTATCATATAATGCTGTCCAATCCAAAAATTGCTGGCTTTCCAAGACGCCTATAGATGATAGATGCAAAAATATAATGCCAAGCATGGCAATTGCAATTCCTACTGAGCAGATAATTACATACTTCCAAGCTGCTTCAAGTGAGCATTTATCATTGTAAAAGCCCACCAAAAATGCCGAAGATAAAGTAGTCCCCTCAATGGCAATCCACATAATACCCATATTTTTCACCGTCAAGGCAAGCACCATGGTAAATATGAATGAGTACATCAAAATATAATAAAGACTCAATCTGCTTCTATCAATCTTACCATGTTTTATTTCTGTTTCCATATAGCCAATCGAATAGATACTCACAATAAGACTAATAAGTAGAACTATATCAAGCACTATAATACTTAAGTAATCAATATAAAAAATCCCACCCCAAGCAGAATATGAAACGCTATGAAAAAGCATAACATTTCGGGTTAAATACACCGCAATTATGATTGAGAGACTTGAAGCTACTAAACTTATGATATGCTGGATTCGACTATTCTTAAAAAGAATAAACATTAAAACAGCAATAACAGGTACAGATACTAAGAAAATTCCCATCGTTTTATCTTATCCTTTCAGGTTATTCAGTTTGTCTATATCAATAGAGTCAAACTCTTCGTTTATTTTAAACACCATAATACCCAAGATCATGACTGCTGTAAGCATGTCGATAAAAATCCCCATATCCACAATAAAAGGCATCCCTTGAGTGGAAAACATGGCTGTTATAAATATTCCATTTTCAATAACTAAAAATCCGATTATTTGCCCTATAGCTTTTTTTCTACTAATCATAAAAAATAATCCAATCAAAATAACTGAAATTGAATTCACAACCTGCACATTGATAACACCATCGTTTATACCATCAATAGTTGATAGACAGAAGTAGCAAAACACCACTAGACCACAACATACAAGAACAAGTATAGGAATATTTAATATAAAATCCTTTTCAACTTTATATTCAGCTTTGGCATAAGCTTTATTTAAAAGATTGGGGATATAAATAACTTTCAGAATTATAATAAGCAAACAAACAACCAGAACATCAAAGCGTCCCTCTTCAATTATACTTTTTATTGCCATGCTTCCTACTGCGAGAGCTAGTAGCATCGATTGAATTCTGAAAGTCTTAATATAGGATTTGGTCATTTTATTTGCCATCAGGATAAACGACGAAAACAAAATTAGCACTGATAATGTATCAAAGAAATTAGACATAGCGACCTCCCAAAACAAAATACTGTAAAAAACCCAGAACAGATAATATAAATGACAATGCTGCTAGATTTGGTATGCTAAATAGTTTCAACTTGACTGTACTAACCTCCGCTATAGCAATTATGATGCAAACACCTATCACTTTAATCAAATAAATAGTAAGTGACAGCATCACAGCACTAATACCAGTTAGAGCTATGAGCTGGTCATGCGGTATTAGAATATTTACCAGTAAAGTGATAAACGTCAACTGCTTAATAGCAGCGCCATACTCCATTAAGGCAAGATGCCTTCCGGAATACTCCAAAATCATAGCCTCATGCACCATAGTTAATTCAAGATGTGTAGAGGGATCATCCACCGGTATTCTCGATGTCTCTGCAATAATAATTGTAAGTAAGGCAAAGAAAATCATTATATAAACAGGATGCACCAAAGGTACTCCCTTGTCTTTCATCACATTCATAATCTGAAGCAAAGAAGTTGATTTAGAAATCAGCCCAACCGTGAATAGCGAAACTAGGATTGACGGCTCTGTAAGAGAAGAAATCAAAGCCTCTCTGCTGCTACCCATTCCACCGAACGTACTTGCAGTGTCCAAAGCGGCAATCATCATAAAAAATCTACCAAGTGCAAGTATGGAAACAAACATAATTATGTCTCCAGGAAGTTGCTCCGGTGCAATCATGGTAGATACAGGGACAAGTAAAGCCGCAGCAATAGCTGTTGCAAAAACTATATACGGCGTTACTTTGAAAACCCACGAAGATACATCCGAAACTACTGAACTTTTTTTGCACAGCTTGTATAAATCAAAGTACATTTGGAAAATAGGTGCGCCCTTCCTTTTCTGCGAAAGCGCCTTAATTTTCTTAATTATGCCGTTTAGCAAAGGTGCGACCATCATAATAACAAATAGCTGAATTACTATATAAAGCAAAATTTTCATATCTATTTCTCCTCAACTACTCATTCAGAAAATACCTGAATGAAGTTTCTCTTTATCCGAATAGCTAACCATCGCTATCTTTATGTTTAATTTGGTGATAAGCGACGCTAAGCTCCTGGAATGGTTCAACTACTCATTCAGAAACTACCTGAATGAAGTTTCTCTTTATCCGAATAGCTAACCGTCGCTATCTTTATGCAATCATGTTGTATAGCATTAATAGTAGGACAGTCACAAAAATATAGGTCAGGTAACTGTGAATGCTTCCAGTTTGCACTCCAAACGTCATCCTTCTGGAAAAGTATTTGATTCTTTCGCAGACAGGATTATATATATATTTTTCAATAATAGATTCATCTGCGGTAATATACTCTATCGATTCAGGATGGTATGCCAAATCTCCTGTAACCACAGTTTCCCGCGAAGGCCTAAACAATATTTTAAAGACAATTTTGATTGGTTTGGAAAAGCCGGTAGCGGTATACTGCATTCTCGAATTAAGCGCCTCAAAGCCACAATCCCAAGTTCCATATTTTCTTTCGATATATTTCCCACCAATAATTCTTATACCTAAAAGTGCAAGTAAGATCACCCCTGCTATGGCAATCAGCATTACCGCAGGAGATATACTACCACTTGATAGATTCAATGAATAATAAGCTATTCCACATCCTCCATGCAGTTGTTCCAAAATTGAACTGCCCATCAAGCTAAAAACAACCTTATCAATAAGTTTAAGAATAAGCAAAGGAAACAGCCCTATGGCAAAGCATAACGTTGCCAACATCCCCATTCCTATCTTCATTGTAATAGGAACCTCTTTAGCATTTAACGAATGATCGCTCCGTGGCAGTCCTAAAAAAGAAATACCAAATAATTTGACAAAACAAGCGGCAGCCATTGCCCCAGCAAACCCAAGAGCCGCCACTGCCAAAATCGATAAAATATTAAGCCCTGCTTGTCCGGAAACAATATTTGCAAAAAGAGATTGGTAGGTAAGCCATTCGCTTACAAATCCATTAAAAGGAACGATTGCGGATACAGCAAGTGAAAAACATAAGATAAACAACGCTGTGATTGGCATTGTTTTAATCAAACCGCCAAGCTTTTCCATATCTTTTGTGTGCGTTGAATATTGGATAGCCCCTGCGCCAAGAAACAATCCGCCTTTAAACAGAGTATGATTAAAGGTATGAAAAAGGGCTGCCACAAGTGCCATTTCTCCTAAAAGTAAGTTTTCTTGGGCAAATGCTATAAAACACACTCCTAAACCGATTAAAATAATACCAATATTTTCAACACTGGAATACGCCAAAAGCCTCTTGATATTATGTTCCATTAAGGCATAAGCGACCCCAAGAACAGCGGAAACAATACCAATACATAAGATAAGAACACCCCACCAGGTATTTTGAATTCCTAAATAACAAAGTACAAACCGCACAAATCCATAAATAGCTGTTTTAATCATAATACCCGACATCAAAGCCGATACATTACTTGGCGCAGCTGGATGCGCTTGAGGCAACCAAACATGAAACGGAATCGCCCCTGCCTTAGTTGCAAAACCAATCAAGAACATAATAAATATAATGTTCTTCGCAAATTCAGGTATGGCAGCAGAGCTGCCAAATATATCAAAAGAGTTAGTATAGCTATAAATAAGCATAAATCCTATAAGTAAAAAGGCAGTACCTACATATGTCATGATAATATAGATGATACCCGCTCGCTGATTTCCTTCATGTTCTGACTCAAATATAACCAAAAAATAGGAAAGCATAGACATTAGTTCCCAAGCAATATAAAAGAAAACGACATTAGCTGATGTGAATACAAAAATCATCGATAAAATGAATGTTGAATACAAAAAATTAAAAATTCCTACGTTTCTTTTACCATAGTAATGGGAAATGTACCCCATAGAATATAGAGAAACGCATAATACCAGAAGCGATAAAGCAAGTAAAAATATAGCGGAAAGATTGTCAATTCTTATATTCATTGTTATAAAAGGTATAGGTGATTCAAATAAACTTATATTTATTTGACCGCTTCCAGAAATGATTTTTATAATTGAAGATACTATTAAAAGAGCTGATGCCACAGAATATATTGCATTAGAGATAATATTGCATAGTTTGTGCCGATTAATTAAAATCAGTGCTACCGCTGCCCCTAGTAAATAAAATAAAATCGCTGCCTTAAATAAATTTGTTGCTAGACCTACCTCCATTACGAAACTAACCTCCCGAAAATTTAGTTTATACCTTTCCAAAAAATACAACTTGGTTTTTAATGTATCAAAAGTAATTTAAAATCATAAAACATCTAGTCTAAAAGTCCTGACGCTCTTAATTGTTTTCAAAAAAAGCAGGTATTAATCTCTTGATTAATAACTGCATAAAGCAAATCTTCTTTATTTGTAAAATGAGCATAGCTGAAACCTTTTTAGATGCCAACTTCACTTGCCACTTCATTGTAAGGAAAATTCATTATCTTTATCAGTAAGCAACCTAAATACTGAATCCATAAGCTTTTTCTTTATTTCTATCATCATACCCCACAATACAACTTTCCTACCTAACGTAAGGCAATACAGAAAATTATATAACTAAATATGTTGTTTGTCAATGATTCAAAAAGTTAACTCCTATATTTTTTAGCTAATCCTTTTAGAAAATTCCTAGCGTATTTATCACCACACACTTTATAATGCTTATGCCCTTCTTTTCTAAAAAGAGCACTTAATTCTCCTTTTGTTACAATGACTTGTGCTTCTTCTAATATATCAAGCATATCCTCACTTGTTAACGA
Organism: Clostridia bacterium; assembly: GCA_028684195.1. GTDB lineage: Bacteria > Bacillota > Peptococcia > DRI-13 > DTU073 > JAQUGH01. The sequence continues at coordinate 30,815 of JAQUGH010000005.1, forward strand.
TAACGCTATTTTCAATTTCTTTAGCATGACATTATTAACACTTCCACTATCCTTTATAGATAGTGCTGATCTTTCAGATTGTCCTGGTTTTAAATCTCGTTTCCCTCTTTTAAATATAATAAAGCCATTTAAAAATGACTCTAACGTATTACTATTGCATTTTATGTTCTCTTCTTTTTCTTCTATGTCATCATGATCGTCAGCTTCATCATTGTAATAATCCTTTGATTTTATGAGCATCTTCTGTACTTCTTCTTTGGTTAATTCAATACCCCCAAGTTTAAATATCTTTACCATATCTGTATCTTTTATATCTAAAGCATATCTTAATCTAATTAATCTATCATTATTATCCATCTATAAACCTCCTGAATTTTTTTGAAACATACTTTTATTATAGCATATATCTTTTTATATTGGAGTGCTCTAAGTGAAATAGGCATAATTTTAAAGCTCTCCCCCATATAGTTTGTCTTTTAAACGCACAAGGGACACAAAAGAACCGTCTCCTTGTGTTCTATACTCCTTTACTATTTTCACTAAAATCTATGTCCGCTTGTAATTTATCTTCATATTTATCAACATACAGCTTCCCGTTTTGATCTATTGTGGCATACATTACTTCTTCAATTTTTCCCACACCATAACTTTTGAGTTTATTTAGTAAATCTTTACCACTCAATTCCTTTTTTTTTAAATTCTCATATATGATCTGTCCCCCTAATATAACCTCTGTAGGTATAGCTTCGGACTGAGATGTTATTTTTAAATCTTCCATTGTTACATTCCTTTTCTCATTTTTTTTAAAAATACTTAGCTGCCCATTAATCTCTAACATCCCATATTCAACATCTTCTGGTGATAAACAGTTGTTTTGTCTTAAAAGTACATTTAATTCATCAATATTATAGCTAACTCGTTTTAAGTTTTTCTCCAGTATCTTTCCATTCTGTATAATTAATACAGGCTCACCTTCTATTACTTTCCTAAAACTTCTGCTTTTCAATGAAATAAACGAAAATGCTCCTGTAAGTAATCCAAACAAAATAAGCCCAATAAAATGCTGCATAGTTCTGTTATCAAGATCAGTTGCTAATGCTGCAGCTATAGACCCAAAGGTTATCCCATTTATATATTCGTAAAATGTCAACTGAGATATCTGTTGTCTTCCTAAAAGTCTAGTAATAAATAATATTGCAAAGAAAGCTAGGAATGTTTGAATTATAATTTCTAAATATATTTTCACTTAGAATCAACTCCTATGTGAATTTATATGTTATTTTGTTACTATTTGAGAATACTATGCTTAAATATAATAAATGTTTATTGGTGGAGCGAACGAAAATGAGTTTACTTTATGAAGCTATTTTTACTATTGTGTTTATAATAGTAGGGCTTATTATATTATACATATTGACTAAAAAAGAAAAAATATAACTAAAAAGTCTCTGTTAGCAGAGACTTTTTAGTTATATTTTTTGCCATATTCAGTTCGGAATCATTTTAACTTTGAATTTTTTATAACAATATTTTTATTTTATATCCACACTCTGGACATCTATTATTTTTAATATATACCCTTGAGAAAAAGTCTTTTCTTTCTACTAAAAGCTTTCTACATTTGGGGCAATAAGTAGCATTATCAACATTACCTACATTTCCTAAATACACATGATTTAAATATTTTTCTGCAATCTCCCGTCCTTCTAACATTACATCTATTTTCGTAGGAGGACGTTCCATTTTATATGAAGGAAAATATCGAGATAAATGTAGTGGAATATTTTTATCCAATTTTCCTAAGTAAGAAGCAATTTTTTCTATTTCTTCTCTGGAATCATTAAGCCCATTTACCAATAATGTGGTTATTTCTACATGACATTTTTTATTTGATTCTTCAATGGTTTTTAGTACAGCTTTAAAATCTCCTCCACATATTTTTTTATAATACTCTTGTTGAAAGGATTTTAAGTCTATATTCATGGCATCTACATAAGGTAATAGCTTTAATAAAGGTTCCAGTTCTATATATCCATTCGTAACAAGAACTATATTAAAATCCGGATGCTTTTCTTTCAGCTTCTTTGAGGTTTCATATACGTATTCATACCAGATAGAGGGTTCATTATAAGTAAAAGCTATACCTACATTATTCTTTAAGTTTACGCATCTCTCTATTAACTCATCAGAAGATATATACTCGCTTTTAGGTTTGTAATGAGCTACCCTATAATTTTGGCAAAACCCACAAGAAAAATTACACCCAAAACTTCCTACTGATAATATATTTCCCATAGGCTTAAAATGATAAAGAGGTTTTTTCTCTATCGGGTCATTTGCTATAGCTGTTATTTCTCCATAATTTATGGTTTTAAGAATACCATCTTTATTTGTTCTAACAGAACACAAGCCAAACTGTTCTTTAGCCATAGTACAATTATGGGGACATAACAAGCACTTTATTTTGTCATCATATTTTTCATAAAATAGTCCGTCATGTAACAATATATCACCTGCATTCCAATATTGTTAGCTGCTATCTATGTCTTATAACTTCAAATTTTTCAATAGTATAATTTTCCTCAGAAGATATATCTCCTTTTTGAAGGGCAATATCAAGTTGCTCTTCTACCGAATTTATCCCCTCTATATCTGGAAGCAGCAATCCCAATCTCGTCCCACTTCTAACTATTACACCAAATTTTTGAGGATTAAGCTCTTCTTTTGAAGCTTTTTGTGGTTGTGTAAGTACATCTACCGTATAATCTAATTCTTCCAATTCATCTTCTCTTAGAACTTCAAATCTAGGATCATGTAATCCAGCCTTCACTGCATTTCTAATAATTTCCTTGGCTACATTTGCGGTAGTTGGGAATATAGTGCCTATACATCCTCTTAGGCGACCTTTCTTTTTTAATGACACAAAAACTCCTCTTTTGCATTTTTTCATTTCATCAGTTGAGTAGCTAGGTATATCCATATAATCACCATATATCAAATAATGTCTTAAACTTTCAGCTGCAAGTCTTACATAAGGATCTACACTTCCTTCTTTTTGTATCAATCTTTTCCCCTTTTCTTCCAATAAATTTTTATAAGTATCTTTATTGCTCTCCTTAACAGAAAACTTCATCACACAATAACCTACGCCAAACGTACCTTCATAAGCTAAAAGATTACCTTTAATATCATATCCGTTCATTGCACCTAACATAATATAATAGGATCTAAGCCCACACTCACCTGCATTTTCAACAGTAGTATGATCCATATTAAATACTCCCAAAACATCTCCATTACTAAGTAAAGATATGATTTCGCTATCAAATTTCTTACCATAAGGACTGTATTTATATGCTCCATCCTTATTAAGCCTGTGTGACAAATCACCACTAGCAATAAATACAGCGTTAATATTACTATCTTCTACAGCTTTCTTGATACACATACCAAATTTATAAAGCTGCATTTCGGGCAACATTCCATAGGTTATATGAACTATATTATAGTTTGAAAACTTCTTATTTATAAAATATAAGGGAACTAAAGAACCCTGATCTATTTCATATTTAATTTTATATTGTATAGCAGCGTTTTTTGTTATTTTTGCAATTAATATCTTTTCATCTTCTGCATACCTTGCTATTTTTTCTGTTAAATCTACATTTATATCTAAATTTAACTCAACCTGTTCAGCTGAGAATTTACCTAAATTCCCATATATGTTTTCTTCAGCAAATATTGCAATTGCATCATTAAACAATGGACCATGTGGTGTAACTATTATTATTGTATCTGGTTTTATACTTGCTACCTCTTCAGCAACTTTAAAACACGCATCAGATGTTTCTTTGATCTCTTTTTCTTTTCCCCGTCCTACTTCAGGAATTATAATTGGTGGATGAGGCATTGCATAATAAGCACGTATTTTTCCCATAATAAGCACCCCTTTGTTTAATCGTGTTAATTTTTTTGAAAGAGCACAGGGGGACGGTTCTTCTGTGTCCTATATCCTTCTGATTCCTCTGAAACTAATCCCCGTTAATCTTTCTATTTGCCTTATTGATAGTCCTTTGTTTTTGTTGTTTCTATATCATCTATCCTGACTAATTCTTCATATTCAAGACGTTTATCTTTATTTCCCCCGCTATTTAATTTAAAAAATAATGCTACTACTCTTTTGTGATTATCTGTAAAAGTACTTAATACACCCTTCGTATCACAAATACCGTTCTTTCCTAAATACTCATTATAACTACTCCATGGATATTTCGATATATTCTTCTCAATATCGGCTTTAATTAAATTTTGATGTATATATCTTAATACTGTCAAAAAAATTTTCTCATTTTCTACTACTTTACTTTTATATCTATCTTGAAATGAATAACAATTTCTTTTATATTTGCAGTTATACCAGTATACATAACTTGCTTCTATTCTTCTAAAAACTATTCCTAAATCTTCTTTCCCTTTTTTTATTAGTAAATGTATCTGATTGCTCATAAAGCAAAAAGCCTATATTTCATATCCACATACTTCTTTATACACTGTTATTATTTGATTTAATTTTTCATACGAGCAACACATGAGAACCGTCCCCTTGTGTCCTTCCCTTGTGTCTTATTTAAATACATGTGGGCACATAATTAATCGCCATATTTTGAGGAAACCCATTCATTATATTCAGGTTTTGTATAGCCTGTCCCGCCGCTCCCTTTATTAAATTATCAATTGCGGCAAATATGATTAATGAATTGTCCTGCTCATCCACCTCAAAATTTATATGGCACATGTTTGAATTTCTAACCCATTTTGTCTCCACATACATGCCGCGATCCAGTATTTGAACGAACTGCCTGTAATGATAATACTTTTCGTATATATTTCTAATAAAATCATGGTCAATTTTCATTGTAGGCTTGGTATAACAGGTAACAAGGATACCCCTCTGCATAGGAACAATATGAGGCACAAAGGTTAGCTTTACTTGTTCATGGGTAAAATACTCAATTGCTTTTCGAGCTTCTATTTTGTGGGGGTGATTTGTAATTTTGTAAGGCTTAACTGATTCGTTCGCCTCCACAAAGTGAGTTCCAAGCGTTAAGGTTCTGCCTGAGCCTGACAACGCACATTTTCCGTCAACCGTCACATCTGGAGAAATTATTTTTTCTTTAATAAGCGGTAGCAATGCAAGCTGGATTGCTGTTGCGAAGCATCCGGGATTAGCAATGTTTTCCGCAACTTGTATCTCATTTTCATTCCACTCGCAAAGTCCATAAGTAAACCGGGAAGAAAGGTGAATAGATTTATGATCTTTGCCATAATACTGTTTATACTCCGTACTGTTCATCAAACGATAATCTACTCCGAGATCAATAACTTTTACATTGTTTAATATATCGTCGTTAAGCTTCTCCATCAAAACACCGTAGGGCAGAGATGTGAACAGCACATCGATACCGTCGGCAATAGTTTCATAATCAAGAGCCAAACAGCTATCTTGACTAAACCCGGTAAAATTCCGGTATGCATAAGAATATTTGTTATCGATATAGGTTTCCGATATGATTTTAATTATTTTTACTTCGGGATGACCGTATAGTAGCCTTACTAATTCCTGTCCGGCATATCCGGTTGCACCAATAATTCCCACTTTTATCATGAGATACCTCCCGTACACATAATTTCATTGTATATTCTCTCGTTTACATTTGTATTATCCATTGTGGCATAAGCCTTATGGATATCTAACATGCGCTTTTCGTCTAGTAATATGCCGTCAATTGCCCTTTTTAAACTAATACCGTTTATATCCTTTTCTTCTATTATATCCGCCACATTCATACTTTTTAGTTCCGTGGCATTTACAAATTGATGGTTTTCGGCTGATTTTGAAAAAGGAACAAGTATAGCGGGTATTTTGAATGCTTTGATTTCCTGAATCGTCATGGCGCCGGCTCTAGATACAATCAAATCTGTAACAGACAAAATCTCCGACATATTGTTAATATAGTCCAACGCCTTAATATTAGGGGGAATATTGTCAAGCCTTTGGAGCTAATGCTCATAATCTTTTTTACCTGTAGCCCATACCATTTGCCCGTAAAACCCTTTACTATTAAGCATATCAATAACAGCCGAGTTGATAAACTCCGAACCACAGCTCCCGCCAATTACAGTTACAATAAGTTTTTTAGGCGTAAACCCCAGTTCATTAATTAGCTGATTTTTTGTCTTATCAATTTTAATGGGACGAGTAGGAATTCCGCAGTACACAATATTAGATGAGTCAACTAAGTATTTATTAATTATAGAAGTTGACGCGAAAACGCACACAGCCTGTTTATAAAACAACTTAGTAACAAGACCGGGTTTGGCGTTGCTTTCGATTAAGTAATAAGGAGTTCTTGTCTTTCTGGCAAGATATGTAATATGAAACGACGGATACGCTCCGGTGCTAATGACGAGATCTGGTTTAAATAATTTGAAAATTTTCGAGGCCTGACTCATGGCTTTTATGTTTAAAAAAACTGATTTAATATTTTCAATTGCATTGCTTCTCTTAATACCTCTGGAACATATGAATTTTGCAGATTCAACCTGTTCTTGATTAAAGATATCTCTCTCAAGCCCATAGTCCGACCCTACAAATAAATACTTGTTTTCCCCTTGGCTGTCATGGCTTTTAAATTCATTGTATAAAGAGATTGCAGGATAAAGTGAAACTTCCTTCAGTGGGGGGTTTCTTCATCCCCCACTGAAGGTTAGTTGAACCATTCCAGGAGCTTAGCGTCGCTTATCTCCCACTTGTAGAAGAGGGAGTCTTAGCGACGGTTAGCTATTCGGATAAATATGTCCGCCTGTACCTCCGCATGTAAAAATGATATTCATTGTATTATACCCCCAAGCCCAGATATGCAATGATACATGCTATAAAAGTTATAATGCAAAATGTCAATGTAATGGTAATTTCTTTCCATCCGTTTTTTTCCAGATGATGATGGAAAGGTGCTATCTTAAAAACTCTTTTATTGAAGTACTTTAATGAAAATAACTGTATCATTACACTGATTGTTTCAAAAATGCAAACACAAAGTACAAGAATAATCCATAGGGGTATGTTCAATTCAATCAAAAATACCGCAATTGATCCGCCTAAAAGAAGAGAGCCTGTGTCCCCCATAAAAATTTTGGCAGGATATCTATTAAAAAACAGAGTACCAAGACAAGCTCCCTCCATGATTATGGCTCCAAACAGCACATTATCAGCTCTCAATTGGTATGCGACTATCCCGATGAAGACAAAAACTATAGAGCATATGCCCAACGCAAGCCCGTCGACTCCGTCTGTAATATTGACACTATTGCTTGATAAAACAATCAAAAAAACCATCAAAGCACCATACAGATACTTATTGATTTCTATCGAAGCGCTTATGAATGGGAACATAATTTGAGTATCTATCTGTCCAGAAACAATTAAATATGTAGTTATAATTATGCCTATAATTATAAGGCCAACTAACTTTTCTTTCGGGGTTACGCCATCCCTCTCTTTTTTTACTTTGATATAATCGTCAATAAACCCTATCAGACCAAATAACAATAAGAAAACATTAATCCATATTATTTTGCCTGTTGAGATACTGTAAATCATAGTAGAAATAAATAATGTTAGATTGATAGCAATACCACCCATTGTTGGCGTTGCAGCTTTATGTTTATGCAGTTCCTGTATACAAGACTTCTTATTGCTATCTACATTTTCTGTTCTTTTGAAAAACCTTGTCTTAGATAGCTTGTCAATAAATATCATTAAAAATATAGCTGTAAATAGTAAGCTAAAAGCAAAATATTGTATCATAGCTCTATTCCCTCCGAAATGTATGAAATTAAACTATCGGTATCATAACCCTGTATAGAGCATGTTGAGAAAGCCGCTAGAAAATTATATAAATAAAATGTGTCTTCTGTTCTCAATTGTACGGGAGATTTTCTTCCAAGATAATCTAATTCAAAATTTGTAACTCCATTTCTTCGTTCTATCTTTAAAGCTCTCACATCTGCATTTTTGTTAATACCATAGGTAATTGAGTTTTTATTACATTTAATAATATTTTTCGCAAAACAATCAACCCTATTAAGCGTCAGTGCATGAGAAGTAACCTCAAGAATAATATGGGTTGCACCTTCATTTCTCATTCCGTAGAGTATTTTATTTAATTCAAGGGATTCAGGTGTTGTTTTTGTATTTTTAGAAACTTCAATTGTTTTGTTTTTGACGATGTTCCCTTTTGAGCCTACGATATTGCCTCAGCTATATAGTTGTGACCGTCAGTATTAAATCCTACAATCCATACATAAATTGATTTATTTGTTACTTTTCGCGAATCGTAAGATATATTTTCCACGTCTGCTTCAATATTTCCCTGAGTTAGTATATATTCATAACC
>JAQUGH010000080.1 GCA_028684195.1 Clostridia bacterium
GACATTTTATCACTCCTTTTTAATTTTTATCCGATGGCTAACCACCACTAAGGCTCTCCTCTAAGGTGGGAGATAAGTGGTGCTAAGCCCCTGGAATGGTTCAACTAACATTCAGGTGGAGTCAAAACTCCATCTGAATGTTAGTTTCACTTTATCTAATTGACTTTTGCTTAGCTGAGCCGATAATATTACATCATCAGCTGTACTTGATAATATGTCCATCAAATCTTGCTTTTTATAATCTTTAGGCATTAAACCGTTGGCAACCATTACCGAAAGTCCTAATTGAAATATCCTCATTTTCAATAATATAATTTTTAGCTCATCCTCTGTAAAGCCTTTCAATTCAGGATCGTTTTTCATCTCTTTAATTAAAGTAGGTATCATTTTTTCATCATAGTCTTTCATATAACTATTATTTTTCATGACTAAATCTTTAAAAAGCACATTATACTCCATGGCAAACCTTAGACTTGCATTTCCCATATCATAGAATGGGTTTCCTGTACTTTCTTCAATTAAAAGCTGTTGACTAATACTTATAATCCTTTCTACTAAAGCATCAATCAGTTCATTAGTATCCTTGAAATTTTGCAAGCCATTCTTTTAAAAATTATTGATATATTTTTTAAAAGAATATGCACGTGTAAAACCTGCTACAAATACACATAAATAGCAATTTCATAAAAAAATACGACCCCCAAAATCGTAAGGGAGTCGTATTTTTTAAGCTCTGAACTTTTGGCAAAACACGCTTTGTACAATATCTGGCACTTTCTTGGAGTATTACCTATTCAATATACTAGCTTTAATTTGTTGATGAAATATTTAGCTTTTCCCAGATAAATATACATACTTCATTAAGTGCTTCTGTAGCTTCACGAAACATCGGAGCAAGCAACGGAAAACAATGGAACATCCCTTTCCAAACCTTAATATCTACTTTTACTCCTGCTTCCTTCGCTTTTTCAGCAAACATTATAGAATCATCACGCAAAGTTTCATCATTCCCAACCTGAATCATTATTGGCGGCAAACCTGCAAGATTGCCAAATATAGGTGAAACGTACGGATGTTTAGGATTACCCTCGCCCACATAATAATCAAGGTAAGTTTCAGTCATTCCTTCGGGCGTACATGGATCTGCCTTGGCACGGGTTTTATGTGATTCACCTGACATAGTCATGTCCACACAAGGAGAAAATGCTACGCAGGCAACCGGTAATGGAATTCCATCATCCTTTAGTTTTAGAAGTGTGCCCAGTTCAATACCTCCCCCTGCAGAATCTCCAGCAAATACAATATTTTCAGGCTTGTAGCTTTGCTGAAGTAACCAACAATAAATTGCTGCCGCATCATTTACTGCTGCTGGAGCAGGATTTTCGGGTGCCAAACTGTAATCGAAAACTAGTGCTCTTATACCCAGATGCTTTACAAATCCACTAACTATTCCTCTGTGAGACTTCGCATTTCCCATTACAAATCCTCCTCCATGAAAATAGAGAATTATCTTGTCTTCATCTGCCCTTGCAGGTACCACCCACTCAGCATGAATTGGTTTATAGTCTGCTTCTATAAATTTAATTCCCTCAGGCATTTTGGCAAGTCTTGCAGCCGCTTTATCACAATCCCGTCGTTGTTCCTCAATAGAGGTAGTTTTATCAATCACTTCCCTCTTTAAATTTCCTTTTAAAAGATGTCTGTATCTTAACAAAATATGCATTATTTGTCCCTTTATACTCATATTATTCCTTCTTCCTTTTTTCTTTGTTCTTCCAATATTTACTTCCATCCATCAAACGCATCAACCAACCACTATCTACTAGTCCCCGACGCAAAGTAAAATAATCGCCAAACGTATGCCAGCTACTTATAATTGCATTTACCTCTTGCTCCGTATATTCCACATGATTTTCGAACTTGCTAGCTAAGTAATCATAAGCCAATAATTTTATTGTATATTTTGCAGGTAACTGCTTAAGTTTACCGTTCTCATCTAAGAAATTATCTATTTTCTTTCTCATATCGTTGACATCCTCCTAAATATTTTTTTCTTTCAAAAACATTGCTGCAAAAATTTTGTAATCAGGCATATACCCTGGGTTTTTATGAGTTGCATAGTAAATTGATAATCCATCAATACTGGTCCAAAACAGAATTGCAAGTTCATGTGGACTACCCTCTACGACACTACCTTCCTTTTGTCCTTGCTTCATTACCTCAGCTATAATTTCATAAGGCAAATCCCTTTTTCCCTCTATTAAGATTTTTACATCTACTGGTATAACTGTAGAATTTTCTGCTTGCGCAATTAAGCAACACGTTTGTTTAAAACGTTCACTGGTTTCAATTGTTTTATAAATTTTTCGAATCGCATACAGTATTTTATTTTTAGCTAAGTTATCCATATTTTTTACATGAATCGAAGCTTGATTCAATTTGTCTAATGCATCTTCAATGAGATCTGTGAAAATAGCATCCTTAGATTGATAATAATGATACATCAAACCTTGTGCTATTCCAGCAGCTTGAGCTATATCTTTGATTCGTGTCCCTGCGAATCCTTTGGCGGCAAACTGCTTGAGTGCTTCTACTCTAATCATTTCTTTTCTAGCTTCTCTAATCTGTTGGTTTTGCTGTTCTGTTCTTGCCACATTATCCCTCCTTATATATTGAACTATAATTCAATATATAAGGTTAATCTAAATTTGTCAAGGTAAAAAACTATAATTAGTTTTTTGTCTTGGCAAAGGGGACACTTTATATTAATTTAAAAATATTACCACGAATTCCATTAATATATATAATAAAATGAGATGCTAGTCATTCTACGGTTAGCATCCCATTTTTAACCTTATATCAAAATTACGAAAGTCTCAAACACATTAGTTGTTTTTAATAGTACTTCTAACATCATCCCACTTTTGCATTTTTATCCCTCACTAGCTATGATATATCCAGCAATTCACAAAGATCCTCTTTCCCTAACGCTGCAAGAGGATTATCCCCCGGTTGTATTACTCGGTCAATTAATTCTTTTTTCTTTAGCTGTAATTCATAGATCCTTTCTTCTATAGTGCCTCTGGCAATAAATTTCATTACTTGAACAACTTTTTTTTGTCCTATCCTATGTGCCCTGTCCGAAGCCTGTTCTTCGACTGCGGGATTCCACCAAGGGTCAAAGTGAATAACTACATCCGCTCCTATTAAATTAAGACCTGTCCCACCTGCTTTTAAGGATATGAGGAATATATCCCCTTGTCCCTCATTAAACGCATCAACACGTTTTAACCGTTCTTCAGCTTTAACACTTCCGTCCAGATAAAAATATTTATACTTTTCTTCATCCAACATCCTCTGAATAATGGCTAGCATCTTTGTAAACTGGGAAAATAAAAGCACCCTATGTCCAGAGCTTACTATTTCCTGTAATACTTCCCGCAATTGAGTTAATTTCCCGCTCTCCCCTTTATAGTTTTCTAAAAACGTACTGGGATGACAGCATATTTGGCGAAGCCTTGTAAGTCCTGCCAAAATTTTAATTCTACTCTTTTCAAAGCCATTTTCTTTGATTTCCCCTGCAATTTCTTTAGAAATCTTTTCTCTATAAGCCATATAGATTTTTTTCTGTTCAACCTCTAATTCAGAAACCATTTTATTCTCAATTTTAGAAGGCAACTCTTTCAAAACATCTTCTTTAATCCTCCGTAAAATAAAGGGACGCACCAGACGTGCTAACTCTTGAGTTGACTTTTGTTCCTTATCCTTTTCAATTGGAATCAAATATTTCTTCACAAAAGTCTGATATGGTGGCAAATATCCCTGCATAATATAGTCAAAAATTGACCATAATTCCAAAAGCGAATTTTCTATAGGCGTTCCTGTTAATGCTAAATAGCTTCCTGCTTTAATCATTTTCGTAGCTTTAGCTGTTTGAGATTGGGCATTTTTAATATTCTGTGCCTCATCCAAGATACAGCAATTGAAATTATGTGTATACTCTTCTATATCCCTTCTTAATAAAGGAAACGATGTAATAACCAAATCAATCTGAGATAAATCGACAAGCAGCTCCTTCCTTTCAGCTTTTGTACCACTGATAACCCTAGTTCTTATACTAGGTGCAAATCGCTCAACCTCCGCTTGCCAATTATACAATACTGATGTAGGCGCAACCACCAAAACAGGATCCTTTTGAACTTTAATTCTGGCTAGGATATAAGCAATAGCTTGCAAGGTTTTACCTAAGCCCATATCATCCGCTAATATTCCCCCAAATCCATAATAAGAAAGAGTCATCAACCAACGAAAACCATCTTTCTGATAATCTCTTAAAACTCCTTCTAAACTTTCTGGTATTGTAAATTCCATTTCTTCTGGTTCTCTAATATTTCTTGCTAATTCCTTAAAAGCTTTACTCCGTTGCAAAAAAGAAAGCTGCTTTTCCTGAAAATATTCGTCAAAATACATCGCCCTGTATTGAGGAATTTGTAAAACTTCTTTTTGAAAATCTTTTTTCTTTAAATTCAATCCGGAAACCAAGGTATTCATATCCTGAAGTTCTTTCGATTCTAGCGGTAAAAAAGAACCATCCTTCAGCCGATAATATTTTTTCTTTTCACGACAGGCTTCAAATACTTCATAAAGTTCTGCTCTGTCTATCCCCTCTACGTCAAAGAAAAAATCCAACATACTCGTACCTTTATCTAAACTAATTCGTCCCCTAAAGCTAGGGTTACGTAACAGTGAAGTTTGATTCATATTCTCACTGTAATAAATTTCTACATCTTTTTGAAGTTTTTGTATAGTCATATATACAAATTCAAAAATCTTATTCTCTTCCTCTAAAAAAATCTTTTTACCATTAACTTTGAATTCTGTTTCTTCCAATATATCCATTATTGCATGTTCTTTCTCAATATCCCGTAGCAAAATACGACTACTTTTAGGTAAGGCACTATTCTCAAAAGGATTAATTTCCCGTTCTCCGTAAATAAATTTAAGCTCTGCCCATAAAACATGATTTTCCATATCTAAATAAAGCGATGCCTTAAGCGGAATTCTATCAATTTCTTTAGCTAAATTTTTATCTACATCCACGTTACCTACTTTTTGTAGCTTAGGCAAAATTTCAGAAATGAACCTTTCCTTATTTTCCTGCTGTAAGCGCAATGTCTTCTCATAACTTCCCTGTAAACTAAAATAATAAGGACAAAAATTTTTCTTTTGATCAGCTGAAATATTGTATATTTTCCCATCCATAAAAAAGTATGATCCACATCTTGTTAAAGCTACTAAACCAGACATTATATTTTCCTGTACAATCAAAGAATCGCCCTTTTTCTTTAGCTTGAAAGATAACGGTAAATCCTCTTCGACAATAGAAACATCAGGATAGTACTGCCCCTCAATATTCGCCCCAAAATTACTATCTTTTTGAATTTTCAAGTACCGTTTAGCTAATATTTCCGGTATCTTTACTGTTTTTCCGAAGAAAAACATAGCATTTCCGGAAGAATAATAATCATTTTTACTAAATTTTTCAAGCTCATAAAGTTCCCAAAGAATATCCAAGATCTGATTGCTTTTTTCAGTAAATTTATGCCTAAATGGATCATACGTAAATTTCTTTCCAAATACCATTTTTTCTTCATCATTTCTTGCTTCCAGTAGTTGTTTAACATTCTTCATCACATAAAGTCTTTCCAAACCAACTTTAAATTCTAAAGAATAAAACACTTCATTACTCCCTCTAAAATTACGCTCGGACTGATAAAACAAAGTTGATTCCAGCTTCAATTCCTGTTGTTCTTTGGCGATATGCCCTACTTCAAAAGCGTCAAAAACTTTTTCAACACTTTCTTGGGATTGTTTATGTTGTAATTCAGGATTTACTTTTTTCAGTATACCAAACATAGCTGCTACCAAATGTTTACAAAAGTAACCAGGATGATCATTATAATCAGGACAGGTACAACGAACTCCTTCCACATCTCCCATTTCATTAATATGCACTATTACTTGATAGTCCTCATGCCCACGAACCACACCAATAAAGCTTGAATGCTCATTATAATATTCTAGATACCTCACTGAGCCATTTTGATAATAAACCTTTCCTCTCTGAAAAGCAGATGTTCTATAACACCCATTGGCAATCTTTTTAGTATTTAGATTCACCTTAAACATATATCTCGTAACTCCTTATAAAAATATGCACTAAATTACATTCTTGAACATATTATTAATTTTACTTTAACATATCCTATAGTTTATCATATCAAACTGTAATATTATATAGCTCGGTGAAATCAGTTAGGCTTTTTACTCTTGATAACTGATTTTAAAGCAAAAGTTCTTTCAGTGAGGGTTTTTTGTCCCCCTTGAAGGTTAGCTATTCAAAAAATAATTATCATCTTTTATAGCTGACTTAATTTTTCTTGAAGAAGTTTATTTACTACTCCTGGATTAGCCTGACCTTTTGTTTCCTTCATAATCTGCCCCACCAAAAACCCTATTGCTTTTTTCTTTCCATCCTGATAATCAGCAATTGATTTAGGATTAGCTTCAATAATATTATCAACTATTTCTCCTAAAGAACCCTCATCTGAAATCTGCACCAATCCTTTTTCTTTAATAATTTCATCCGCTGTTTTTCCCGTAACAAACATTTCTTCAAAAACAGTTTTAGCCATTTTTCCGCTTATCTTTCCATCTGCTTGATTTTCGAGTAATGCTGCCATCTTTTCCGGAGTAACTTTACTATCTTTAACTTCTATACTTTCCACATTTAACAAACGCATAAAATCACCCATAATCCAATTAGCCACTGTTTTGGGTTCATTAAAGAGAGTAACCGTCTTATCAAAGAACTCTGCCAAAGCTCTACTTTCTGTAATTATTCCAGCATCATATTCAGAAAGTCCTAGCTTTTCTACAAGACGTTTTCTCTTCGCATCCGGAAGTTCAGGCAAAGAATTTTTTATTTCCTCTACCCAATCAGGTTCAATAATGATAGGTACTAGGTCAGGATCAGGAAAATACCGATAATCATTGGCTTCCTCTTTACTACGCATTGAAACCGTAATTCCCTTTTCCTCATCCCAAGTACGAGTTTCTTGAACAATAGTTCCTCCCTCTTCCAACACTTCCTGTTGCCTTTCTATTTCATATTCTAAGGCTTTTTGCAAAGCTTTAAATGAATTCATATTTTTAATTTCTGCTTTTGTCCCCAGCTTAGACGTCCCTACAGGTCTTAGAGAGATATTTGCATCACAACGTAAAGACCCCTGCTCCATTTTAACATCTGATACATCTATATATTCAAGAATCGTCTTTAGCTTTTCCATATAAGCACGAGCTTCCTCAGGAGACCTCATATCAGGTTCAGATACAATTTCAATCAAAGGAACACCCGTCCGGTTATAATCAGCCAAAGAATAATGAGAAGAAGTAATAGTATTCCCACTATGAAGAAGCTTTCCTGCATCCTCTTCCATATGAATTCTCGTAATACCAATTATTTTCTTTTCACCGTCCACTGCTATTTCCAGTTTTCCTTCTTTACAAATAGGCAAATCGTATTGGGATATTTGATAGGCCTTCGGTAAATCGGGATAAAAATAATTTTTTCTATCGAACTTACTAAAATTAGCAATCTCGCAATCCACTGCTACTCCAGCACGCACGGCAAATTCAAGTACCCGTTCATTTAATACAGGAAGAGTTCCAGGCAACCCCAAGCAAACCGGACATACATGAGTGTTTTCTTCCCCACCAAATTCCGTAGGGCAGGAGCAAAATATTTTTGTTTTTGTTTTTAATTCAGCATGAACTTCCAATCCAATTACAACTTCAAACTCTACGCTCATCCTACATCACTCCTTTCAATTCCGGTCTTGGTCTGGTTAACGTTGTATTTTGTTCTAATGTATATCCCACCCTAAGAAGGGTTCCTTCCCCGAAGGCTTTTCCAATAAGCTGCAGCCCTACAGGACGACCTTTACTCAATCCAAAAGGCATTGAAAGAGCGGGTACACCTGCCAAATTTGCAGGTACAGTACAAATATCATTCATATACATAGATAAAGGGTCATCAACCTTTTCTCCAAAATTAAAAGCTGTTGTAGGTGTAGTAGGTGTAAGAAGACAATCAAATTTTTCAAAGACTTGGTCAAAATCCTGTTTAATGAGAGTTCTTACCTTTAAAGCCTTTAAATAATAAGCATCATAATACCCTGAGCTAAGAGCATATGTCCCCAACATTATTCTTCTTTTTACTTCTTCCCCAAACCCTTGACTACGGGTCTTTTTAAACATAGAAACAATATCTTCCCCTTCAACTCTTAAACCATAACGAACGCCGTCATAACGAGCCAAATTGGAACTAGCTTCAGCAGGTGCAATTATATAATAAATCGGTAAAGCATATTCCGTATGAGGTAATGAAACTTCTTCACAAACAGCCCCCAACTCTTCCAGTTTTGCCACTGCTTGTTTATAACACTCGATAATATCCGGGTTAATTCCTTCATTCATATACTCTTTAGGCAAACCTATTTTAAGCCCTTTTACGTCATTATTAAGAGCTTTTGTAAAATCAGGCACTTCCACAGGCGCAGAAGTTGAATCCTTGTGATCATGCCCAAATATTTCATTCATAACTAAAGCACAATCGGTCATGTCTCTTGTAAAAGGTCCTATCTGATCAAGAGATGATGCAAAAGCGACCAATCCATAACGAGATACATAACCATATGTAGGTTTTAATCCTATTACTCCGCAAAATGCTGCCGGTTGTCTAATAGATCCTCCCGTATCAGACCCTAAAGAAAAAACTACTTCCTCCGCAGCCACTGAAGCCGCGGAGCCACCGCTAGAACCTCCCGGAACAACATTTAAGTCATACGGATTTTTCGTAGGAAAATAACCGGAATTTTCTGTAGAAGAACCCATAGCAAACTCATCCATATTACATTTCCCCATTACAATGCTATCAGCTTTCATAAGTTTTTCTACTACAGTTGCGTTATATGGTGGTATAAAGTTATGAAGTATTTTTGAAGAACAAGTTGTCCTAATGCCCTTCGTACACATATTGTCCTTTAATGCCATAGGAATTCCTGCAAGTGGTGAAAGCTGTTCGCTCCGTTTTCTTTTCTCATCAACCACCTCGGCTTGTTTTAAAGCCTCTTCTTTTGTTACCGTCATAAAGGCGTTAACCTTTTTATCTACTTTTTCTATTCTTTCAAGATGTTCTTTCACAAGATCTTTACTACTTATCTCACCTTTATCTAATAACCCTTTTAACTCATGGGCTGTCAATTCTGTTAATGATGACAAAAAAATTCCTCCTCCTCGTAAAGTGAAACTTCTTTTAATAAAATTAAATAATTCTTGGTACTTTAAAACAACCATTTTCTTCTTCTGGAGCATTGGAAAGAGCCAATTTTTTGTCTAAACATTGCTGAGACTCATCCTCCCGAAAGACATTTTTAAGTGAAAGAACGTGTGCTGTTGGTTCTACATTCTTAGTATCAACACCGTTTAAGACTTCCATATACTCCAAAATATCATTTAATGATTGTGTATATTTCTCCTTAGCTTCCTCTGATAATTCCAACCGTGCTAAAACCGCAACGTGTTCAACATCTTTAGCCGTTATTTTCATGAATTTTCTTCACCGTCCCTTAATTAATACTATATCTTGTATTATATCAGATTTTATAACCATGGTACAACCAAAGACACAAGGGGACGGTTCTTCTGTGTCCTGTTCAGGACACAGAAGAACCGTCCCCTTGTGTCACTTGTGTCAGGTTAATTCTCCAATTTCTTTAATAACTACATCAACATCTACAACTATGTCTACATTTTCAATAAAACCATCTTCCACTTTATCCT
>JAQUGH010000006.1 GCA_028684195.1 Clostridia bacterium
TGAGTTACCATCTAATATGCTTTGTTGACCCAATTGCTTTTCTTTTAATTCAGCAACTATTTTTTCACCTGCACGGCGTATACGTTCTTTTCCTATTTCGCAGATGTTTTTATACCCTGCCTTGTAGGCTTCACTTGTTTCATCTGTTAATTCACGCAATTGCACCATAATGAATTTGCGATTGCCACCATCTTCTGCATTAAGTTGCATGGTTGCATGGGCTGTTGTGGCAGAGCCGGAGAAGAAGTCGAGGACTATATCCTCACTAACTAAACTCTCCTTGAACATATCTTTAACATGAAATAATAATTTCTTTATCAACAATGTTGGTTTAACAGTTTCAAAGTCATGAGACTTTGTTCCTAAAGTATTGGATAGTTCTGACTTTCCAGTCTCAGCAGTACCATAAGTATCTTTATCAAAAAAGTGAGACCAAAAAGGATAATATGTTTTTACGTCTTCATCAGAAGGACGTATTTTAAAATATGGCTTATTGTCTATTAAAACTAAGTCATCTCTTTCTATAAATTCATTAACAGCATCTGACCCAACTTTCCATTGTTTGTCTTTCCCGGGTATTACTCCTAATACAGGGAATATCATTGTGGTTCTACCTCTCATGCCTAATGAAGACATTTCTTCTACAACTTTATATCTGAATACACCTTTTTCATCTTTTTTATTGTATTCCTTTGTTCCTAATGTTTCTAAATTAAATCTGATTTTACTTACACTTTTCTTATAAATAAAAATATATTCCGTCTTTGATTGAAACATATCCCTTGCATCAATAGTATTTTGTGCTTTTGTTCTCTTTTCCCAAGTTATTGTACCAACAAAATTCCCTTCCCCAAAAACCTCATTACAAATCTTCTTCAAATTATCCACTTCATTGTCATCTATGCTAATAAAAATAACCCCATCATCGGTCAGCAAGTTCCTTGCTAACCTCAATCTAGGATACATCATATTAAGCCAATCAGTGTGGTATCTTCCACTTGCTTCGCTATTTGTGCTTATCTTCTTTCCTTCATCATCAAGTTGCCCTGTTATTTCTAGGTAATTTTGCAAATTATCTCTATAGTTATCTTTATAAACAAAATCTTTCCCTGTGTTATAAGGTGGATCGATATATATCATCTTAATGCTACTGTTATAGGTCTTCTGCAGTAACTTTAGTACCTCAAGGTTATCCCCTTCAATGTATAAATTCCCTGTTGTGTCCCAGTTTTTGCTATCATCTTTCCCATCTTCATACTTTTTTGAAGGTCTTAATGTTCCTGTACTTGCTGTTTGTGCAAGTCTAATCGCTTTTGATTTGCCATTCCATTCAAAACGATACCGCTCTTCTTTATCCTCTATATATTCCCCCAATACCTCTTGCAATCTTTCAAAATCAATCTTATCTTCACAAAATACTTCAGGAAATATTTCTTTAATTTTGTCTATGTTCTCTGCCAAAATATCTTTACTTTGTCCATCTAATTTTTGCACTTATATTGCCTCCCTTATTTTTTTATCTCCTTTTCCGCTCCCTCAATACTATCTAAAAAATGCCTCTCCACTTGTGATAACTCATTTTTCGTCTTATCTTTATATTTCCTATATTCAAGCTCAACTTTTTCCTTCGCTTCATCGTGACTTATTCCCTCTGCATGGGTTAGAATATCGCTATCTTACAGAAATAATAACATCAAGGTTATAATGATTTACATTATATACAATTTTCCATCCAAAGCAGTTATCCGGAAATTCCGGACAACTGCTTTTTCCTGCAATTCTCCTTCTTTAAATATATTAATTATGTGTTCACTAATTGTTTACTTTCCCTTTTGAAACAATTCACACATCTGAGCCTAAGTAAGCCAAACTGTATCTTCATCCATGGCTACCTCTATTTTCGTCTGCCCGTCCTCTGTTTGATACATAATTATTTCTGAATTTTGTTTATCAATCCTATCTTCCCTCTTCATAGGTCAAAAACCTCCTATCTCTACTTCAATTCCCCTATTAATCCCCTTCTCTTTTCTTCTAGCTTCTTGATTTCAATATTCATCTTCATCTTATTATTAAAATGTTCTTCCTTCTTTATTTTACTCTTTAAATCATTAATCTCAAAATCTAGCTTCTCAATTTTATCCTGAAGCTCTTTCACCTTATCGGCATCTTTATCTTTAATTGATAAATAGTTATCTTCATAGATCGACGCATTGAACAGATTAATATTATCTACTACCCCACAATAAAATCTATAGAAATTGCTAAAAGACAACCCTTTCACATCTAGGTTATCTATAAATTGTTTTTGCCGATCAGTTTTATTTGCTAAATCTATCCATTCCGTGTAAATGTACTCTTCCACAGTGTTTTTTGCTTCATCAGTCAGGTTAATCCTTTTATGTGCAACATTAATAAGGGACTTGTCTCCATACGAAAATATGATAATAAGGGGATAAGGAATTATTATTTGAATAATCTCGGCGATACGCTTGAATTTCTGATCGCTTACTAACATCACTTCCATTACTGCGATCTCTTCATATTCCCTGATTTCATCTTTGTAAGATTGAATATTAATATTATCTTCTTTTAGGGAATATTGCCAAATGATTTTCACAATATTATCTTTAAATACTTCTTTATCTCTCGTATTCATGGTAGCATTTTCATAAAAAAGTTTTTTAAAAACAGTATTACCGACATAGCAATTATCATCAATATTCAACTTTCTTAATATCTCATTCATATCCAAATATCCTCCTACTTAATTATCAAAAATGATATAAGTTCAAAGTCTTCTCTTCCTGAAAATAAATTCTTTTGTATGGTTGTCCCACCTTTAGAGAATAAACTAGCAACACCTTTTTCTTCTGCTTTTCCAATAATGTTATTGATAGCATCCTCCAACTGCTTAGAATAATAGCTCATGTCCCTTCCATTATCGGTTTCGCTGTTAAATATAGCTACTACATCCTTTAATACTTCGTCTTTTCCTGCGCTTAACTTTTTGTAGAAGTCCAAGATCTTCTTAGTATGAAGATAATTATATTTCACTGTTCCATCATCATAAACATAAACCATATAATGTGGATATAAGGAATTATTTTCCTCAGGTCTTGCAAACTCATTTACTTGCTTTAACGCAAAGATAACTCCGGGTCTTATCTGTTCTTTTAGCTTTTCATCATCCACGGTAGAAACCGCATACATTCCCATAGGAGCTTTTTCAAGTTTTGTTCTATTTTCCTTCATATATTCCATTAAATCCATTTTGAAATCATTCAAGGTCATATCTGTTATAGAAATACCCCCTGCTATTTCTTCTAAATCAACCACTTCTTCTTGAAGTTGCTTAAGCTGCTTTTTCCTGTACTCAAGATCATTCATACTTTTCTTTTCATCAACACAAGTCAAATTCTCTTCTCCTGTAGCCGATATATCCATCAATACCATTTTCCCTGTAACTCTTGCTTCTAAATTAATATACTCATCAAGCTCCATATTTGCCCAGAAATTAACTAATTGAACCGCATTATTACAAGAGCCTAATCTATCAATACGCCCAAACCTTTGAATGATCCTAACTGGATTCCAGTGTATATCATAATTAATGAGGTAATCGCAATCTTGAAGGTTTTGCCCTTCTGATATACAATCTGTTGCTATCAATATATCTATCTCATTTACAATATCAGAATAAGTTTTATCTCTTTCTTTTGACCTTGGTGAAAAGCTTGTAAGTATCGCATCAAAGTCTTTTCTTTTAATCTCTTTTAAGTTAGTTTGATTCCTGCCTGTTCCAGTTACTAATGCTGAATGTATATGATAATTCCCCATTGCCCAATCAGCTATGTTTTCATATAAATATTTCGCAGTATCAGCAAATGCCGTGAAAATTAGTATTTTTTTATTGCCTTCATTTATTGGATTGTTTTGTTTACTATCAATCATTTTTTTTAGTTCAGCAAGTTTTGCATCTCGGTTTTTTGTGACTTTTGCCGCTTCAATAAGTAAACTTTCAAGCTTGCCTCGATCTTCTAACAAGTCTTGTTTCCACTTTATCAAATCCATATCTTGAAGTAAAACTTTAACTTTGCTTCCAATAAGCATTTCATCAACTTCATCATCATCTAAATTTATATCCGCAATACTAAAACTAGCATTATCGTCAAATTGATTTTTAATAACCGTATTAACCGTATTAATTTTATTAATACGATTATCTACTTCTTTAAGAAATCTTGCTATCGTTAAACTAAAAGAATTGATAGAGCTTTCCATTCTTTTTAATATGTTTACCCTCATAAGGTTTATTAGGCTTTGCTCTCTATCCACTTGCTTGAAAACCAACTTCCCATTTTTCACTTTAGTATCATATTTTTTACTGTATTCTTTTCTTTTTTCAGGCAAAACATATTTTAGCGGCGAATATGAACTCATATTTAAATTTTTTATTGTTTTGTTTACCTCTTTAAGGGGTGGAAAATTACCTTCTAAATCAATATCCGCATAAATGTTAATTGGTTTGTTTCTTTCGGGAAATTTGCCAATCTCTTTAATGTCATAATATTTTTCAATATGTTTTCTTGAACGAGCAATAGTTATCGTATCCAACAGTTTGAAATAATCCATATTCATCATTTCAATAAAAGTATCTACTAGCCTTTTATCATCTGGTAGCTCCGACCATTTATTAAATACCATCTGGGCTTTACGAAGTGTTTGCTCAATGCTAATAATACCTTCGTTTTCAAATGCTTGATCATTACCTTCTGTTATAAAGGCGACTTGGTTTTTGAGATCATTCATTCTGTTATTTACAGGTGTTGCAGAAAGCATTAATATTTTAGTTTTAACTCCTGCTTTTATTACATCATTTAATAGCCTTGAATACCTTGTCACTTTGTCTTTATGTGTGCTATTGTTTCTAAAATTATGGGACTCATCTATGACAATCAAATCATAATTAGACCACTTTATGGTTTCTAATTTATTATCCCCTGACATTCCTGAATATCTGCTTAAATCAGTATGATTGAGAACATTATAGCCAAATCTATCATCAACGAAAATGTTTCTCTTGTCATTTTTAGTATATACAATCCAGTTATCTCGAAGCTTTTTTGGTGTTAATACTAACACTCGATCATTTCTTAGCTCATAATATTTAATTATCGCTAACGCCGAAAATGTCTTGCCCAGACCAACAGAATCAGCAATAATACAACCATTATATTTTTCTAATTTATCTATCGCTCCTAATACTCCATCCTTCTGAAATTTATATAGCTTGTTCCAAATTAAGGTATCTTTAAAACCCGTTCTACTCTTTACTACTTTTTCTTCCAAAAGATCATCTAGATAATTATTAAAAACATTGTACAAAGTTATAAAGTAGATGAATTCCGGTGTGTTTTCCTTGTATACCTCCTGCATTTGTTGTAACAAATCTTCTTTTACATCTTGTACAAGCTCTTTATTATTCCATATATCATTGAACCAATTAAGCATATCTTTTGTTGTAGTACTTTCATTAGTAAACATATTCATACACATTTTCGGAGAATTAGAATATCCCAAACCATCTGTTGTAAAGTCAGAGCTTCCTTGGATAGCTACATCTAACCCATCTTTGCTTTTTATATGAAATAACTTAGTCGTAGTAATATCACTTTTTTTAATAGATTTAATATTAGCTATTTTTCTAAGCCACTTTGCACATTCAGCTGCAATTTTGCCTTGATTAAGTTCATTTCTCATTTTTATTTCAAATTCATTGCCGTATATCTTTTTTTCATTAATAATTTTTTCTATGTAAAATTCTCTGCTTTCTACTTTACTATCTTCAATGAACATCGGCTCCGTCAAAAGCAAGTTCATTCCCTCTATGTTGCTTAGTTCTTTCTTTAATTCGTTATATGCGTAAATTGTAAAATATGCTGAGGCAATAGATAAATATGATCCTTTACTTATATGCTCTTTTAAAGCATCTCCCACTTTCCCAAGCTTTTTATTGTCAAGAATTTTATCCATTATATTCTCTCCCTATCTTTGAAAGGACATTTGGAGACATTCGGGGACGGTTCTCTTTTGTCCTTTATTCTGTCTTTTGAGATACTATCACTTACATAATAGACCAATTATATTTACATTTCAACTCACTCTTGTGAATATTGACATATAAATTAAAGCCGCAGCGGATATGCTGTGACTTCAATATCTTTCTATTATACTTAATAATATTACAAACTAATTAGCAATGTTAAATATATTCTTTATACAATTAAAAAATGAGATGCAAATTACAATATCTATTTAAAGAATTGTTGCCCTTTTTTATAAATTCCCAAGTCTTTATGTAATCACCCTCTACTGCAAAAGATTTATCCCGAATAAATTCAATAAATTCATACTCCCTTTTATAATATAATTCTTCAAATTCCTCTGCAACTTCCTTTTTCCTTTCATCACCCATATTACACTCATTATGCAATACATGTTCCAAATTACATGAAAAATAATACACACTATAATCAATTTTTGCAATATTACCACACGTAGATAATTTATTTAATATCTTGCTTTTCTGATCATTACGTTTAATAACATCTTCAACCTTCTTTGCTTGTATACAATCACGAGTATAAATAAAACTATCAACTTGACTTTCTTTGATAAACTTTTTATTAACATACGCTCCATCTGTATCTACTAAGTGAATCACTTTAAGAATATCCCTTTTTTTATATATCTTATCTTTTCCCATGAACCTCTTTATCTGATCATATACTTTTTCTATCGCATTTGCTGTAGATGTACCCTTACTAGATGTTATATCACAACCAACTATATGAAACTTTATATTTTCACTCGTTATCAATTTTGACAATATTAAAGCAAGAGAAATTTTGTCTGTTATTCCTTCGACTATAAATAAGACAATTTTTTTAGTTTTCAATTATAGTCCTCCCTGCTAATCGAAAAGCACGACTAATTTCATAGCTATTGGTTTCTTTATAAACCTCTTTATTCTGACCGCCCAAATTAATACTTCTATAGTAAAGACTTCTTAAATTATTATTACTTTGCACATTAGAAAACCTTATATACCTATTCTTGGGATCAGTCGTCGTAAATATTAATGATTTCCTATCTAACTTTTCTAAAGGTCTTAAATTATGTGATGTGAATATAAGCTGACCCTTACCTCCTTCGTCAATTATTTGTAAAATTTCTCCTAGTAAATATTCAAAAATTCCGGCATCCAGTTCATCTACTACCATACAAACAGAATTATTATTATACATAGCAATCAAAGTACTTAGAATAGAAATTATCTTTTTAATACCGTCCGATTCATATTTTAAAGGAATCTTTACTTCTTCTCTTGCAGCTAATAACTCCATTCTAATTCCCTCAAAACCATCCTCCATCATTTGTTGACCATAATCCTTTATTTCTATACTAAGTCCCGGAATAATTGTATCCATTACAATATTCATTTGCTTAATAAGTCTCACAATTAACTTAAACTTTTTCCTTGAAACAATTGATGGGTTTAACAGTTCTATTGCTAAATCACCTTGAGTAATATTCTCTTCACTTTCTATTCTAAAACTGAGAGGAATTAAAAAATTCATGTTGATTAAACCAGAGTAATTATTTTTTATTACAAACAAATTTGTACTGGCATAATAATTTAAGCAATTGATAATGTTGTTATATTCGTTCCAGCTTTTACAAGCATTTATTATTTTTCTAGTTTCGTCACTAAAAATAAATGACTTTGAATTGTTTTCAGACCACTTTTTTGAAAATTTTATATCTACTTGATTATCATCTGTATTTGCAACTATCTCTTTAAAATTACCAATAGGTTTGAAAACTACATCTTTATAATTGACGTCATAATCAATGATAACTCTTTTACTTTTCCATGAATTATTAACATATTTTTTATATGATAATTTTTCTTTAGATATTTTTACCAATACTTCTTCCTTAGAATTTTTTACTGATAAATTTTTCGCTTTACTCACTTCAAATTCATAAAACACTAAATATCTTTCCTGTTTATGTTCAATATAAAAAACAAATTTTAATTCCGTACTATTTGCTGTTTGAAAAATATAATCATAAGTACTTTCAGGCAATCTTTCACCTTGCAAAGTATGTTTTAAAATTTGCATTGCATCTACTAATGCAGTTTTCCCTGATCCATTTTGACCATACAATCCTATGATTTCAGATTTTTTATTAAAATACTCTTTCTTAGTATAACTAGGAAACGTAATTGTTCCTCTTTTAATATTCTTGAAATTAATTAACTCTACATGTTGTAACCTTACAATAATATTGTTCAGAAAAACCACCCCCTAATCATATTCTAATTATACCATTTTCTAATTTCAATGCAACATTTTTTTTAAATTCGATACATTTTGTCCTGATATTAAGAATATGTCTATGCTTATTAGTTTTATTTTTACCACTTCTATACTTTATATACCTTAATTGATTTTATAATATCCCCCATAGTTACACAAGAGTAAAAATGCAATAGAAAAGACGCTGAAGTAGTTCTTTCCAATTATGAAATGGTCAGATACTTATTCAGCGCCAATTATCGGTTCTTCTATTATCGTCCAGGATTGGCGAAAAGGTTTGAGTGAAGCGTAGCGGAACCGGCAATCCGTTGTTATGTAATTTCGAACGACTTGTAATTCAGAAGCTTCCGTGGAGGGAAGCTCCTTACTACATTTCCCACCGTTATTTTGTAACTTTTCTATTAAAATTGTGATTTTCCTTATACTAAATCCTCTTATATTTTGCAATGATTTTACCTATTAATGGATACTGGTATTCTACACCTTTATAAGACTTATAAGCTGCATATATTGCAGTAATAAGTAAAAAAATGTATACCACCAATGAAACGCTTGCAAATAGTTCCATACTACTACTAGGATTATAAATAAAAAGCCCAAAAAGCTTTCCAGTTCTAAATACTACTATGAAAAATGTAACAAGTAATTGAAGTCCGATTGCTTGTTCAAGCCCTTTTTTGATGAATTCTGATTTTCCATTCTCCATAAAATATATAGCTAATGCTAAAAATAGCCCAGGTAAATTAATTAAAATGCACAAATGTGCTATGCAAACAATAGCTTTTTCCTTGTCATGCAAATCAAGCATCCCCTCCGTCATTATTTAAATTACAAGTATAAACAAAAATACAAACACCCACATAGGCGACAACTAATGTATCTTTATCCAAATAGTTAACAATTGTTAACTCAGTTTTGCTTTATATATTTTTACTATCCTCCTTT
The DNA here is from genome assembly GCA_028684195.1 of Clostridia bacterium. Lineage (GTDB taxonomy): Bacteria > Bacillota > Peptococcia > DRI-13 > DTU073 > JAQUGH01. The sequence goes on from JAQUGH010000006.1 coordinate 9,333, forward strand.
GTCGTTTTTCCCTTTGCTTCTACATCCGCACTCATTTCTGCTTTTACTGCTGCTACTACTTTTCCTACTGCTTTTACTACTTCTTCCTTGATTTCTACTTTTGCTCCACACTTGCCACAAAACATATTGTTTTTTTCTGTTTCATTACCACAAGTTGGACAAATAACTACATTTTTTATTTCTCTAATTTTATCTTTGTATGAATTAATATTTTTATTAAGCGTCTCTATTTTTCTGCAAAAACTAATAATAACCTCGTCATTTTCAGTACCAATTTCAAACTTTTTAAAGCAATAATCTCCTATTTGAGCATAAAGCTTTTTTATACTCTCCTCTTCTGAATTGATGTTAAGATTAAGCTTAGTTATTTCAACCATTTCCCCTGATTTTTTTGTAGCACTTTGTGCTACCCCTTTGATTTTTTTACCGAAATCATTAAAAAACGCCATATTAAATGCTCCCTTCTTTATTTATATTTAAAGATACTCTTGTATCTTGTTTATATACCACATATCCCAAATACCCAAAAAGCAATGTTGCAATAAGAGCATTATAATCTAAAAACAATAATCATATCCAAATTTAGTAAAACTCTAAACACCGGATGTCCAATAAAATAACTTTTTAATTCCATACTTATTTTTTTGATAAGTAGTCATATTTCACCTTCCATTCCAATTATATTTTATACTAATATTATACACTTTTATAGATACTTTGCCAGTATTAAATTTATTTTATTTAACAACGCACAAAAAGCAACACCTATTCATGATCTATAGGTATTGCCTTTTTTTATATTGCCTTCATAAAGATCTATATATCATTCATCGTAACCTACTGTACTCCCTGCATCAAAAGGCGAACTACTTGTTCCATAACGAGCAACTGCCTGCCAAGCGTCTTCGCCATCAAACTGATTATTTTTTACACCGTCATTATTATCCCTTATACCACCGAAAGTTGTCTCTCCCTCTACAGGATAACTTTCTTTCTCTAAAATCTCGTCTTCCTTTTTGCAATCCTTACAAAGGGTTGTATATGGTATAACTTGCAATCTTTCTTCGCTAATTTTTTTACCGCACTCTTCGCATACTCCATATTTCCCCTCTTGCATTGCTATTAAGGCATTATCTATTTTGGCTATTTTATCTTCGGTATTCAATATCAATCCTAAATCTTTTTCTCTCTCGAAAGTTGCATCCCCAATATCTGCAGGATGATTATCATAAAGGGACAATTCCCCCAAATTATCGCTTTGTGAAATTTTCAAGCCTTCTCTAAGTTGCTGTACTCTTAACATTTCTTCATTTTTCATATCCTGCAATTTCTCTTCAGCTTCTTGTAATTGTTGCTTATTCATTTTTTATCATCTCATTTCCATTCTTTTACTATTTGAATGTCCTTGAAAAAGTAATTAATAATCTCTTTGGGAGACTTCCCTTGCTCTGCAAGGGCCTTCGCACCCCACTGACTCATGCCTACGCCATGACCATACCCTTTCCCTTCAACAATTAGCTTTTCTCCATCTACCTCCATCTTCGTAAGTAGAGCAGAACGCATTTTTTCACTACCTAACGCAAGTCGAAGTGCTGGTCCACTTACCGTTACATCGCCTATTTTAACCGACATAACACGACCTGACTCACCTTTTTTTGTGATTTTAACCGAATCTATCTTGCCCACTTCTTTACCCATAATTTTTTTTAAACTTTCTTTGACAACATTTAATGGAAATTCAGCTCTCCAGCTTTTATTTTCTTCAGTAGTGATAGCAAATCCAGGATCCTTGACACTTTTTATATACGGACTGGGGGTTTTGGTATAAGCTAATCCTTCTTCAGCAGATGCTGCCGTAGTTCCCCCTCCATCAGCAAAAAACCAAGCCTTTACATACTCTCCTTCATATTTAACAACCTCACCCCTGGTCATCTCTACTGCTTTTATAACACTATCATTAATACGTTTTGGATCATAGGCTTGAAACTCCTCTACGTCGGTAGAAGCATCCGTTTTCCGTTTTGAAACTCCTCCTGTGGTCTTTATCCTCTCCATTGTAAAAGTCCGGGCGAGAATTGCCTGTGCTGCTAGCGCATTAATATGCCATGTTGGTTCCATTTCCGCTGCTACTACGCCTTTAATATATTCCTCTATTTTAATTTGCTTTGTTTGTCCATTTTCAGCGACATATAATGAAATAGTTGGTTCTTCCGATACTTTTTGATTTTCAGGTCTTCTCTCCTGCTTGGAACAGCCCATAACAATTAAGCTCAAACATAAAATCATTCCTAACAAGCAACTAAATATTACAATGCTTTTTCTAAATACTCGCATACAAAAGCCCTCCCTAATACCAAATATATCTATCCATAGTTTGGCATTAGAGAGGGCTTTTATTACCGGTAATTTATTCTATAACTTTATACAAATTTTTTGCTTCTTCCGCTCTCACATTTTCTTTAATCTCTAAAATCTCCACTTTAATCTGTTTTGCTCCAAACCCTATTTCTAATTGATCCCCTTGTTTAACCTCCGAACTTGGTTTTGCTTTTTTTTCATTTATTTTTACACGTCCTGCTTCTGTCACTTCTTTAGCTAATGTACGCCTTTTTATTAATCGTGAAATTTTTAGAAATTTATCCAACCGCATAATTATCCCTCTTTATTCAACTAACTAACCGTTTCATAACTATTGAGGAAAAGCCAGGTTCCACTGAACCTGACTCATCCCAAACTAAACTATCAAAAATTCATGTCATAAAAATACCAAGAATTACTGCTTTGCTACAGCTTCTTTTAATGCTTTCCCAGCTTTAAAAGCAGGAACATTAGTAGCTGGTATCTTTAATTCTTCACCTGTCAATGGATTACGTCCGGTACGAGCTGCTCGTGCTCTTACTTCAAACGTTCCGAAACCTACTAACTGCACTTTTTCGCCTTTAGCTAAAGTTTCTTCAATACTAGCCAAAACTGCGGACAAAGCTTTTTCTGCATCCTTTTTCTTCATTTCCGCTTTTTCTGCCACCATACTAACTAAATCAGTTTTATTCAAGATCATCCCTCCTAATATAATATAATTTGCATTTTCATTAATCTACATTCTCTATCCTTACACTAAATCCTGCTTTATATAAAGGATTTCTTAATAAAATTAATTATATTCCTTTTAATTTAGCCTCTTTCCATAAATTATTTAATAATTTTCCATCTGCTTCCTTCCAGTCCATATTTTTACTGGTAATGTTTTCTTCGATATAATTAAATCTCCTAGTAAACTTTCGTACTGCACTATAAAGAGCTATCTCGGGTGAAACACAAACAAACCTAGCAACATTAACAGTGGCAAACAATAAATCTCCTAATTCATCCTCAATTTCAAGTTGTTTCCCCTTGTTTCCGTTTTTTAAAAATATTACATCTTCTAATTCCTTTAATTCTTCTTTAACCTTCTCCAAGGGACCCTTAATATCATCCCAATCAAATCCCACTTTTCTCGCTTTTTTTTGCACTTCTTCAGCCATAAGAAGTGCTGGCAACGATCTGTTGATTGTCTCCATAATTCTTTTTCCCTTTGTATCATTGCCCTTTTCTTCTTTTTTTATTTGTTCCCAGTTTTTTATAACTTCACTTGAATTACTAACAGAGACATTCCCAAACACATGAGGATGACGACGTACCATTTTTTCCGTTATCTCTTCAACTACATCGTTATAATCAAAATCTCCTCTTCTTTGAGCAAGAGCTGTATGAAATATTACTTGCAAAAGTAAATCTCCTAATTCTTCTCTTAATTTATCCATATCCTTGCAATCTATCGCCTCAATAACCTCATAAGCTTCCTCAATTAAACAATGCTTAAGACTAAAATGATCTTGCTCTCTATCCCATGGACATCCCTCTGGAGAAAGTAATTTATCTATTACATTAATTAATGGATCAAGCAAATACTTTGCTTTTTTCTTAGCTTTAATCATTTCTAATCTCTCTGTGTCCTTTAAAGGTGTTACGTACACAGAAGTCAAATGATCAAACCACTCTAAGCGATCCAGCTCACTTAAAATAACTTTTCCCTGTTTTTCTTCATCCGAAATTCCCGCTGCCCTCACAACATAAACAATATGATCAAAGGGATAAATATCTAACAAATATAGTTTCAATTCTGATGCTATCATACGATTATACACCTGGGTAAAAATTATATGCTGATCTACGCTGATTATTTTATTATTACAATCTAAAGCATCAACCACCGAAAACCCGTCTACTGGGTCAATCTGTAATAAGCTTAGCATACTATCAATAAAACTCATACTTGCTATAACCTTCACGCTTATTCCCTGTTCTTTAGCTTTTTTTATTAACAAAGGCACCGTGATTTCTCCTACAAAAGGGTGTCCAGGCACACCATAAATGACTTGCTTTTGATCTTTAACTTTACATATAAGCTCGTCCGCAATACTTTCATATACCTCGGCAAAGCTTTCCTTTTTATCATATAAATAATCAAAAGTATTATAAACTATTCCTTTATTCGCAAGTTCTTTTATCACCGGATGTCTACCTGTCCTAAAATATATATTCTTTCCAATATTTAAAACCTGCCAAGACTCCAGTGACAGCTGTCCAAAACTTCCTGGGCCAAGCCCAACAACAACAATTTCCTTCAAAATTACATCTCCTCACCATGATAATTACTACAATATTCTTTTCTTATAATACCATATTTTTTAGACATACATAAGAAGGTGGCTATTAACCACCTTACTTTAACTTTATTCTATCTAATAATCCATCGGTCGACCTATTTTTATAGCTTCGGATCACTCACTTTACGGTTCCATCTGTTTAGCCAAAAAAGATGCGGCAGTTTCTGCCAATTTCATTTCCATCTCAGCAAACTTGACATTTGGTTCCTTGGAAAGGAGAATTACAGCTCCAATAGGATCTCCTTCTGCAATAATTGGGGCAATTACCTCTGCTGTATACGTAGTTTCTTCATCATCTGTAGCATATATGGGACTACACGAATGTTGCTCAGTTTTATTTATTAAAACCACCTTTCTTTCTTCCATTACCTTTTCCACTGCAGTTCCAATGCTTTTATTTAAGAATTCCTTTTTAGGTCCCCCCGAAACAGTTATTATTTGATCTCTATCCGCAATACATGTAATATGTCCCATGGATTCATAAAGAGAATCTGCATATTCTTTGGCAAAATCACCAAGCTCACAAATCGGAGAATATTTCTTAAGAATAACTTCTCCTTCTCTGTCAACAAAAATCTCTAAAGGATCACCTTCACGAATTCTAAGTGTCCTGCGAATTTCCTTGGGAATAACAACTCTTCCTAAATCATCGATTCTACGTACGATACCAGTTGCTTTCATCGGGTCACCTTCTTTCATGTTTTGTAATTAGTAGGAACACTTTCATTGATAGTATATATCTTCCACGTTTCATTTATTCTTTTTTTCTACAAATAATCATTCTAATAATCGACCTGTCTTTTTACATAACTAACGGCGGTCAAAGACCGCCGTTAGTTATTGTTATTATTATTATGTTTCACTTTATTTTTATGATACGTCCTCTGTTTCCTGTTCACTGTCTAATTCCTGATCAGGAGCAGGCTGTACATCATCTTCCTCCGGTACTATTTCATTATTTTGTTCATCGCTATTATTTCCTTCACCATTCTTGTCTACTTCCGGCTTAGGCAAATTCTTTTCTATTTCTGCCTCATCCATTAGTTTATTTACATATTCTTGGAATTTCTCGTTTTTTTCGCCCGCTAATAACCTTTCATTTATGTCATCCTTAACCTCTTCAAAGCTTAATTGCCTAGCAGCTTTTCTATCTTCCAACTTGATTATATGAAAGCCATAGACACTTTTAACTGGTTCCTTCGTATATTCCCCAACCTCTAAGGCAAAAGCCGCATTTTTAAATTCATCTACTAAACTCGCTCCCTTAGTAAAATAATTTATTATTCCTTCATTTTGCTTTACTGTAGGATCAACAGATTTTTCTACGGCTAGCTTAGCAAAATCTTCACCTTTATCTAGAAGAGCCACAATCTCTTTCGCCTCTTCTTCTGTATCAACAACTATATTTCGAGCCTTAACCTGCTCCTCTTGATAATACATATCTTTGTTTTCATTATAATACTTCTCAAGATCTGTACTTACTTCCGTAATATCCTTTGTTACTTCTTCAATAAGCTTATCATATATAAGCATATTCTTTAAATATACGTTTTTCATTTCTTCTTCAGTTATTTTATTCTTCTCAAAAAATTCTTGATACTCTTTATCTCCAGGAAAACGTTCTTTGAATTTTTCTAATTCTTGGGTCAAGGCTTCACTATCAAAAGAGATGTTTTTCTCCTTAGCTGCTGAAATGATTACTCTCTCCTCAATAAGACTTTGCAAAACTTGTTCTTGAAGAAAACCTTTCATCTCTGCTCCTTGCTCACCCTCCAAATCATAACCATACATAGCTGCTATTTGATCTAATCTAGTATTAAGCTGCTCTTCGGTTATTTTTTCACCATTTACTGTAGCTACAACCATACTTCCACAACCCACTACCAAAAACACAGCACATAAAATACACACAATAAACCCAAATCGTTTTTTCATCCAACAATCCCTACTTTCCTTTATATAAACTTGTATTATTATATCAGAACTTTATCCTTAATGGCAAGGGTATATATTTCCCTTAATATTTCTTTTAAGAACGTTAACATCTGTTTTTGTGTTAAATCTCTTATCCTTACTATTATTTCCAACCCCTCTGAAGCACTAAAACTAACCTGTCGTCTATATCTTCTAGCCAAATCCATTAGCTCTTTCCCTGTAAAACCGTGATCATTTTCCATCTTAATTTTTATAACATCTTTTTCCTGAATAATTGAAACAACTTTGCTTAAAGTAGCATCGAATTTTATTGATGCAATTTTTAACAAATTAGTCAAAGCTTCCGGTAATTCTCCAAATCTATCATGTAATTCTTCCGCAATTATTTCTAATTCCTCTTTATTTTTAATGGCATTGATCCGCTGATAGAAATCAATCTTCATCCCATTGTCAGAAATATACTCTTGTGGAATAAATGCTTTTACATGAATATCGACCATAACTATCTTCTCTTGAGGCAATTCCTCCCCTTTTGCTTCTGTTACAGCATCTTCTAACATGCGACAATATAAATCAAATCCTACTGCTGCAATTTGACCACTTTGTTCAGCCCCCAAAATATTACCCGCTCCTCTTATTTCTAAATCTCTCATAGCAATTTTAAAGCCTGACCCTAATTCAGTAAATTGTCTTATTGCGTTTAATCTTTTTTCCGCTATTTCTGATAATACTTTATCTTTCTTATACGTCAAATACGCATAAGCAACCCTATTTGAACGTCCTACACGTCCTCTTAATTGATAAAGCTGTGAAAGTCCCAATTTATCTGCTGCATCTATTATCATTGTATTTACATTGGAGATATCAAGCCCTGATTCAATAATGGTTGTACAGACTAATACATCAAGCTCACCTTCCATAAAGCTTAACATTGCATCCTCCAGCTGCAGCTCAGTCATTTTACCGTGAGCCACACCAATCCTAGCTTCAGGTACAAGCCCCTGTAACTCCGTCGCTACTTTTTCAATATCCTCTACACGATTATGCACATAATATACCTGTCCACCACGTCCTAGCTCTCGTTTTATCGCTTCCTGCACTAACTGAGGACTAAATTCAACTACAAATGTCTGTACAGGGTAACGATCTTCGGGCGGAGTTTCAATTACACTCATATCTCTAACCCCAACCAAAGACATATGTAGTGTCCTTGGTATGGGTGTAGCCGTCAATGTCAGTATATCAACTGTCTTTTTTATTTTTTTCAATTTTTCCTTATGGATAACACCAAACCGTTGTTCCTCATCTACTATTAATATCCCTAAATCCTTAAACTTAATATCCTTCGATAAAAGGCGATGCGTTCCTATAACAACATCAATCTGTCCTGATTCTAAACCCTTTATTACCTCTTTCTGTTCTTTTGCAGAACGAAAACGGCTTAACGTATCCACATTAACCGGAAATCCCTCAAATCTTTCCCTAAACGTATTATAGTGCTGTTGTGCTAACACCGTGGTTGGTACTAATACAGCAGTCTGTTTGCCCTCTATTGCTGCCTTAAACGCTGCTCGAATGGCTACTTCTGTTTTGCCGTATCCTACATCACCACATAACAAACGATCCATCGGTCTAGCCTTTTCCATATCACATTTTACCTCACGGATGCACTTCAACTGATCATCTGTTTCTTCATAAGGAAAAGCATCTTCAAATTCCATCTGCCATGGCGTATCAGGGCTAAAAGCAAAACCGGGCATTGATTGTCTAGTCGCATGTAGCGCTAAAAGTTCTTCCGCTAAATCTTTAACAGAACTCTTAGCCTTGTTTTTCACCTTAGTCCATTCACTACCTCCAAGCTTTGATAGCCTTGGCTTTTGTCCCTCTTGGTATGAATATTTTTGTAGCAAATTTACTTGTTCAGTAGGTACATATAATTTATCTTCTCCATGATAGTTAATAACAAGATAATCTTTTTCTGAATCACCAACAATAAGCTTCTCAATCCCCATATATCTGCCAATACCATGATTTATATGTACAACAAGATTACCTAATTTTAAGTCTTCTAAAACAGTAACCTTTTTCCCTTCTTGGAACATTCTGCGGGGCATCCTTTTTTTAGGTTGGTGATACAACTCATGTTCCGTTAAAACAACCAATCTCCACGCGGTTAACTCAAATCCCCCTGTTAAATATCCTGTAGTAATATATATTTGTCCCTCTAATATGTCAAAATCTTTTTCAACAAGTGCTGCTTTCACACCCAAATCCCTCAGCCCTTGTTCTAAACGTTCTCCCCTCTCTCGTGAGTTGACTAAAATTACAACAGAATACTTTAATCTTTTTAGTTCCTTCAATTCATCGGCCAAAAGACGTGTTTTTCCCATAAATAAGCTAGGTGTTTTCCCCGTAACCCCTAATAAATTAATGGCATTTACACCAGTAGGTTTTTTGGGAAGAAGCGAAAAGAACAATGTTTGCATTTCAAGAATTTCTTCCCATATTTCTTCCCAATTTAAATAATTATCTACCTGCCCCGGCAATACCTTTCCTTTTTCCAAAAGTGCTATGTATGTTTCCTGAATTTCTTTTTCTCTAATCTGACTGCTTTCTTTTTGACGACCGGGCTCATCAACAATAACTAATGGTCTCTGCATGAAATAATCAAGCAAGGTATGCTTCTTTTCTGTGAAATAAGGTAAAAGCTGCTCATATCCCCGAAAAAATTGATCATTAAGAATACACTCTTGAATTCTTTTTAATTTTTCAGAAAAATTATTATATCCGTCTTTATTTTCCCTTTCCTCAAGCCTGCTTAAATATTCTTTACCTTCTTTCTCAATTCTTTCAAGTGCTTTTTCCTTTTCTGCCCCTGAAAAAAACAATTCTGTACTGGGAAATATTTTTATTTCTTCTATCTTCCGTATTGACCTTTGGCTTTCTGTAGAAAATACCCTGATAGAATCAATTTCATTATCAAAAAACTCCAGTCTAAAAGGATTTGCCTGCGAAGTTGAAAAAATATCCAGAATACCTCCTCGCATGGAAAACTGCCCTTTATCTTCGATTTTTTCTACTCGTTGGTATCCTACATCAACTAAATGTGTTAAAAGCTTTTCAATATTACAACTCTGTCCAATTTTCAATGGCACTACTGCCTTCTGAAATATATCAGGCGAAATTAGTGTTTTGCTTAAAGCTTCAAAAGTGGTTACGACAACCTTAGCCTTCTTACTAATTAAAGCTTCCATTACTTCCAATCTTTTTCTTCTTGTTTCATGGCTCTGAGCAATTACTTCAAAAGGTATCGAATCTAAAGCAGGGAAAAAATATACCCTACTTTCGGAAATCAAATTACACAAATCATCAAATACTTCTTTACTTCTGACCTGCGTTTCTACAACATACAGCAGTACTTGTTCCTGCTTATCTGCAAATAAAGTTGCCATTATATTTTTCTGCGAACCTGTAACGCCATAAATTAAATTTGATTTAGTTTTTTTTACTTGTTCCAAAAGGAAATTGTATTCTTTCCCTTTTTTTAAGTAGTTTAATATCGGCTGTATCGACATGTTTTCTCTATTCCTTCCATACTAAATAAGCGAGCGTCACTCCCACGACCCCCACAGCTTAACGATAGTTTAACAGTAGTTTAACGATAGTTTAACAGTAGTTTAACGATAGTTCAACAATAGTTTAACGATGGCTTTTCCTGAATCATAGCCCCTTTTTTATTACATAAGAAAAAAGCTTTATCATTATAAAGTTCCAAAAAGTATGCAGGGATCCAACTAATACAACACTTGCCACCCAAGAAAGAATATTATCATATATCCATATTGTCAACCATCCATATAACAAATGACTAACAACACTGGAAACACCAGCCACCAATCCCCATTTGCGTGAAAAATAATAATCATGAATAGCCTCTATGCACCCAAAAATGCCGTGGGTTAGGACAAGCGAAGTTCCACTAAGTAAAGCCACACCAGTTTTTATTGTTTCCTCTAGTAATGGTATGACCCAAATGATGGAATATTCTCCGAAATATTTTATTGCTAATCTGTTCACTACCCAAGCTAAACTAGCTGCAAAAATCCCTGCCACTAAATAAGACATCTAATCCTCCCTACTAAGACTAAATCCTAGTATGTCCGGTTCAGAATCCCCTTATACTCAAGCACAGTGTAATACTTTATCACTTCTTAAATTCTATATTCACACCATTATATTCGTTCATAACATCATCAATATCCTTTGAACACCACATCTTCAATCCGTTGAGTGCTGCATTAATTATATCCGGAATATATTCCCTTTCCTCCTTTGAAAAAGTTCCAAGCACATAATCTTCCGTTTTCATTGGCTTTGGAGGACGTCCAATCCCGATTTTCAACCGTGAATAATCGTCTGAATTCAGCATTTTTGTAATAGATTTTAAACCATTATGTCCTCCACTTCCTCCCCCTCTTTTAAACCTAATTCTTCCACAATCCATATCTAGATCATCATGAATAATTATGAAATCATCAAAAGCATTTTTATAATAATTTAATATCTCTAATACTGCCTCTCCGCTATTATTCATGTAGGTCTGCGGTTTTGCTATCATAATTTTTTGACCTTCAATGTTCCCTTGCCCTAACAAAGCTTTGCATTGCTTTTTTTCTTTATCTATCCGATAACAAGCTGTCAAAGCATCCAATACCATGAATCCAATATTATGTCGTGTTTTTTTATATTCATCTCCAGGATTCCCTAATCCCACAATAAGCTTCACATTTATTTCCTCCCTACTTAAAATATGAAGTTATGTTTCGATCAATTAAATAGTTTACTAACCGAAAGATCCTCATGTATGCGCAAAATTGCTTCCCCAATTAAAGGTGCCGTTGACAATACCTTTATTTTATCGATAAGCTTTTCCTCACTAAGCGAAACAGTATTGGTAACTACAACTTCTTTTATTACAGATTTATTAAGTCTTTCAATCGCAAGTCCCGATAATACAGGATGTGTACAGCATGCTCGCACCTCCGTCGCTCCATTATCCATAAGTGCTTGGGCTCCCAAAGTAATAGTACCTGCTGTATCAATCATATCATCAACCATTACTACGCTCTTCCCTTTGACACTTCCAATAATATTCATTACTTCAGCTACATTAGGTTCAGGACGGCGTTTATCAATAATAGCTAAAGGTGCATGTAACCTCTCCGCCAATGTTCTAGCCCTAGTGACTCCACCTAAATCAGGAGATACAACTACATAATTATCAATCTGTTTATTCAAAAAGTATTCTGCTAATATAGGAACCCCCAACAAATGATCCACCGGAATATCAAAAAAACCTTGAATTTGTGTAGCATGCAAATCAATTGATAACACTCTCATTGCTCCTGCCGCAGTTATAAGATTCGCAACTAGCTTCGCAGTAATAGGATCCCTCGCTTTCGCCTTCCTATCCTGTCTGGCATATCCGTAGTAAGGAAGTACCGCTGTAATTCGACGAACCGACGCTCTTCGTAAAGCATCTATCATAATAAGTAATTCCATCAAATTATCATTAACCGGAGAACACGTTGGTTGAATAACAAACGCATCTGCTCCCCTCACACTTTCCCCAATAGCTACACGTATTTCTCCATCACTAAATGTCTTTACGGAAGCATTACTCACTTCAACCCCAAGATATTCTGCAATCTCCTCAGCCAAAGGTATATTCGCATTCCCACTGAGAATCTTCAAGCTCTTAAAATTGGCCATTACTGCCCCTCCCTATTGTTGTCCTTTTTTAGTTTAACCCTACTATGTTCTTCCCAATTTTCAATATTTCTTTGTTTCCCTCTCGCAACACTTAAAGCCCCCGAAGGCACATCTTTTGTAACCGTAGATCCCGCCCCAATATAAGCCCCCTCTCCCACCATAATTGGAGCAATAAGATTGGTATTGCTCCCTACAAATACACCATCACCAATTATAGTTTTGTGTTTATTAACTCCATCATAATTACAAGTTATAGTTCCAGCTCCAATATTTATTCCTTCCCCTAATATGCTGTCACCTATATAACTCAAATGAGGTATCTTCGTTCCTCGTCCAACTTGCGTGTTTTTCACCTCGCTAAAATCTCCAACCTTCACATCTTCATGAAGCACCGTACCCGGTCTCAAATAACTGTAAGGTCCAATATCAGCATTTTTTCCTACTTTGACTTTATCTAACAATGAGTACTTAATCGTACAATTCCCATCAATCACAGAATCAACTACTGTTGTGTAAGGTCCAATACTATTGTCGTCTCCTATTATTGTTTTACCTTCTAGAATCACCCCAGGGTAAAGAATAGTATCTACTCCTATTTTAACACATTTCCCCACATATGTATTTTTAGGATCAATAATTGTTACCCCGTTAAGCATATGATCCTTCAAAATTCTATCTCGTAAATATGTCTCCGCTTGGGATAACTGAACACGATTATTTATCCCCATAGCTTCTTCACTATCCATAATACACAATGTATCTACTAATTTCTTCTCATCAACCAAATTCTTTATTATATCAGTAAGATAATATTCCCCCTGTGCATTAGCCGGAGTTAGCTTCCTCAGCCCCTTTCTTAGGCTTTTTAATTCAAAACAGTACGCGCCCGTATTAATCTCGTTAATACACTTTTCTTCACTCGAAGCATCTTTCTCTTCAACAATTTTCTCAATCCCGTTTAATCCTTTGACTATTCTTCCATATCCACTAGGATCAGAAATATTAGTCGTAAGCACCGTGGCTTTTGCCCCTGACAAATTATGCCTATTTATTAAGGATTCCAATGTCTTACCTCTGAGAAGAGGTGTATCCCCACATAAGACCAAGCAATTCCCACCTGAAAGCTCTTGTAAAGCTGGTAATGCTTGAAGCAACGCATGTCCGGTTCCTTGTTGTTGTTCTTGATAAACATATTTGTAATCTTGACCCACAATCTTTTTTACTTTTTCTCCTTGATAACCCAATACTATAATAATATCCTCCACTGAAGCTTCGTGTAATGCATCAATAACATGAATAATCATCGGCACTCCAGCTACTTTATGAAGTACCTTGGGCTCTTTTGATTTCATTCTCGTTCCCATTCCCGCTGCTAATATTACCGCTACTGTTTGAGACAATTTTGCCCCTCCTTACTTCTAACGCAATTTTAACATTACAAGTACCAATATATTTATACCACATTTGTACTAGTTAAGTCATCTATTAACAGTGATTTTTTTATAAAAACCCTTAATTAAAAATTAAATTTCACCAAAAAAAATAAAAAGATGTCTAGTTTTTATCTATTACCAATTAAGGTTATCAGTTGTTTTGAATTTATTTGCTTGCTTGCATAAAATAATCAATTATATTATAGTAATAGTATATAATAGTCATTTAATTATAATACTGTAAAGGAGACATAATTATATGGGCGCTGTTATTGATGTACCACAAAGTAAGATAGGTAGGATTGAAGTTAACTTTTGTAAAGATATGCTTGATGCCGTACAATTCCAATTAGAGGAACAAATTATGGAATCCCAAGAAAGAACAAATTATTGGGATGAAAGATTTCAACTTGCCAAACAAGTTGAAACAGGAAAACTATCTCCCGAAGAATATACTAAAAGGGTAAAAGTATTGGAAGAAAAATTATCAGAACGATTATGTGCTACTAAAAGTGCTTTCAGTCAATCTATTAGTACTAATACTGATCCAAACCAACAAAATAAATTAAAAGAACTCTTGTCTGCTATAGAATCAGACCCCTCTCCTGAAAAAGCAAAACGCAATAGTAACGCTCCAAAAGGCACCACGAGAAGTCATTTGAATTCTGGTAAGCATACTGAGCTATCTCGCAAATTGAAAGAAAGAAGCCACTAAAGTCTTGGAAATTAAATGATATTTTTAATTTGCCTAATTATTAGTTAATCTTCTCCCTGTTTTGTACGACAACTAGCTATTAGGTTTAAATCAGAAATGCAAAAAAAAGAAGCTTTGCCAAAGCTTCTTTTTTTTGCAACACACTATATTAATTCGCACAATTATAAGATAGTTATTACCACAACAATAACTATCTTATAATTAATATTAAAATGTCTTTTTCTTTATTAATTTAGAAATTTTTCTGCTAATAGAGTGCAATTAGATAGCTTCTTGATAAGCCTTAAGTACTGCTGACTGAATGATCTCCCGGGACTCCGAAGAAATAGGATGAGCAATATCTCTAAATTCGCCCTCCTGTGTCTTACGACTAGGCATAGCAACAAAAAGCCCATTAGTACCATCAACTACCTTGACATCGTGTACAACAAAAGAATTATCAAAAGTAACTGATACAATTGCTTTCATCTTTCCCTCATGATTCATCTTCCTTATGCGAATATCCGTAATATCCATTCAAACTCACCACCTTCCTATAACTCTGCCTATCTATGTTATTTCTTCATGAAATTAATTATTCCTGCTTGTCTTTATAAGATTATCCCATATTTTTGCTATTATGTATTTATCTATATTTACGGATATACGCATATTAGGTTTCGCTATAGAGTTTTAGTGGCGGTTAGCTATTCGGATAAAGTGAAACTTCTTTCAGTGGTTTTTTAAAATTATAAAAGCCTGACCCCGAGTTTCTCCTAGTACCTTTGCAATATTTTTTAATAGTTTTAATATTAAGATATAAAATTATAAAAGCCTGACCCCATTTTACCGTTTTACGGTTTTTATTTTATATGTTATGTGGATACAGTATAACCTCTTTTTTTTGCTCATCAACTTTACTAAGCTTTAATAATGAATAATAATTTGAAACTAATTTTTGTTCAGGAAATTCTGTATCAATTAAAACTCCAATTCCTAACACATCAGCTTCAAACTCTCCTAAAAGATCTATCATTCCCTTAGCTGTCCCTCCTGCTTTCATAAAATCATCTATTATTATCACTTTACTACCTTGTGGAAGACTTCTTCGTGCGAGGGACATGGTACGTATATTTCTCGACGAACCTGTCACATAATTAAAATTCACAGAGTACCCTTCTGTCACCCGTCCACCGTCTCGGACAATAACAAGGGGAATATTTAAAAATTTTGCGGTCATAAAAGCAAGTGGAATCCCCTTTGTTTCAATAGTAACTATATACTGCGGTGCTAATCTGACAAAATGTTCAGCAAATATCTCCCCCACCTTTTGTGCTGTACAAGTGTCAAATATTACATCTGTCATATATAAAAAACCCCCAGGTAAAATTCTTGATGGATCACTAAGTTTTTCCTCAATCTCTTTCAGAAAATTTGCTTTTTCACTTGCCCCAACTCGTGGTAAAAAAATGACCCCTCCACCAGCTCCAGCTAATGTTTCGATTCTTCCAAACCCGAATTCTTGAAAAGCATGCTTTATTATACTTACATCTTCACTTATGCTTGATTTTGCTGCTCGAAAAAACTCTGCAAAAAAACTCATTGTAAATAACGTGTTCGGTTTTTCTAACAGATATTTTGTTATTATAGGAATCCGTTCACTCCTTCGCCATTTTTCCACAACCACGCCCCCCTTGTTTTCCCCTCGTCAAGACACATTACAAGTAATCAACTACTATTCTACGCCATACGTTCGCATTTTTTTACTACCCACATAACTTTTTCTTTACTAAAATAATATCACTTTCCTTATCAACATCAATACCAATTTCTGCATAGGGTGATATCACCCCCACTCCCTTTATTCCCCCTAGAAGTCTCGAAACCCCTCTTTCCGCATCATCAAGTGATAATCTTCTAAATATGTACGCCAAAAGTAACCTCCATCCCAAGCAAGAAGCTAAAGACAACGGTTTCTTTCGCAAACGAACAAGTTCCTCCACTTCTCCGATACATTTTGATACTATTTCTGTATTTATCAAAAAAATATTTCCCCCGGTAAAAACGCCTTCTTTTAAGTGTACATAAGTACGTTGCACCCCAGGATAACTTTTCTCATTTACCTCACGACTGATGATCGGATAATACAAATCTCCTTTTATTCCTTGACAAGTATTAATAAAATGTTCTACAGCTTCAGGTATAAGCAAGGGGATATCCGCTGTTACTACTAATATTTGTTTAGTTTCAGGAGGTAATACATGAATAGCATTTAAAAAGCTATCTACGCTCGTAAAACCACTCTCTGAAAACTTAACACAAGATGAATCCTTATACAAATCTTTTAATTCCTGTGTAGAATCAGAAATAACAATTGTTTCAATACATGTTGAATTTTGAAGTGCCTCCACTACATATTCCACCATATAACGATCACCAATAGGTACTAACGATTCCTTAACCATAAGCCGTCCTTCATTAAGGCAAGGCTTTGAGCCACCCGCCAAAACAATAGCTGTAACCATTTTACACTCCTAAACTTTTGTTTTAAATTATTTTCCCCTTTTATTTATTACAATATTCACCGCTACCATTTGCGTTAAATAATTCCACCATAGCCTGCTCTGCAAATTCTATATGTTCTTGACCCAATTTTTGAGCTAATTCAACATCATGTTGTACAATTGCTTCTACAATTCCTTTGTGCTCTTCTAAACTTTTTTTCTTTCTGCCAGGCAAAGTCATAGATGTCGAACGAAGTCGAAATAATTGTTCCTTGAGATTACCAGTTAATGTTATCAGTCGTTTATTACGAGTAGCTTTATAGATAAGCTCATGTAACCCCACATCAGTCCTAACTGTAAAAATAATATCATCATTCTCTAAACACTCATTTTCCTCCAATAAATATTTCCCCATTTCCTCTATCTCCTTGGGATTAGCTCGCTCCGCAGCTAATCCACAAGCTAAAGACTCCAATGTTGCACGTATTTCAAAAACCTCATGGACATCCCTATACGAAACCTCTGTTACATATGCCCCTTTTCTAGGAATTATGGTGGCAAATCCTTCTAATTCTAATTTCCGTATAGCCTCTCTAATCGGAGTTCTGCTTACACCCAATTCCTCAGCTAATTGCACCTCCATAAGTCGTTCACCCGGTTTTAAAACATTATCTAGCGTAGCCTCCCTAAGTACTTCAAAAACTATATCCCGCAATGGTCTATCTCCCTCAATCTCCAAAGGATCGAAACGCCTCTCACTCATAAAATCGCATTCTCCCTTCTATATCCTCTTTATTAGTTGTGCGTACAACTGCTATCTCCCAACCTTGCAATTTTACAAAGGATTTTAATTTATCGGCACTATTTTTATCATCCACAAAAGCAAGAAGTGTAGGTCCACTGCCCGACATCATCACCCTCTCCACATCTAAACCTTGTAGTTTAGATGCCCATTCTTTCAACTGCGGATATAAGTCGAACGTCGAATATTCCAAAACATTATTCATATGTTTAAATATTGCTTTCTTGTTTTTTTCTTCTAACGCTTTTAATACCATTGATATATCAGGTTTTTGTAAAATGGTTATCTGTGCTAAATTCTGATACGCCTCTCTTGCAGAAACACTAAAAGGAGGTTTCATTATAACCAACCATATTTCTGGACAACTAACACATTCTGTAACCATCTCTCCCCTCTCTTCTCCAATAGCTGTAAGAGGATAAAGACAAAACGGCACATCAGAACCCAACAATCCACCATACTCCCTTAATTGTTTCAAAGAAAGATTCAACCCATACAGGAGATTCATTCCGATCAAAGTTGCTGCGGCATCCGAGCTTCCTCCCGCTAAACCCGCTGCGACAGGAATTCTCTTTTCTAATTTCAATTTAATCCCCTGAATTTGAGAAAAATCCTTCATCAATAAAGAAGCCGCCTTATAAACTAAATTATCTGCTCCTGTACTCAATTGCGGTAAATCACAGGTTAAATTAATACCTTCCGCACATTTCTCTATATAAACATTGTCATGGAGAGTAATCCCCTGTAATAAAGTCTTAATCTCGTGATAACCATCGTCCCTCTCACCAAGAACATCTAAAACTAAATTTATTTTCCCAAAAGCCTTTATTTTAATTTTTCGCATAATAACATCCATATCCTTTTATTTATTTATTTATTTTCAAATTCGATTATATCATTTTTTTTTTATAATTGCCATGCTGCTTACAAATTTTGTATCCGTCTGAATAGCTACCCATTGTTAAGACTTGCAATCCTTTATCAGTTTATAAGCGAACTCGTTCAGCTAAAGCCGCACATCGACGCTTTGGCGAAGGTAAATTCCCCTACTAAAAGAGAAAAATAGAACTCCCACTTATAAAAGTGGGAGTCTTAGAATTGGATCAATTAAAGGCGTCTGCTTTTTTCATACCTAGCTCTATCTGATTTATTTAACACTTTTTTTCGCATTCTCAACGATTTAGGGGTAATCTCAAGATACTCATCGTCCTCTAAGTATTCCAAAGATTGCTCTAACGAAAGAATACGAGGAGTTTTTAACTTCACTGTTTCATCTTTTGTGGAAGATCTCATATTACTAAGAGCTTTTTCCTTACATACATTAACTACAATATCCTGTTCTCTACTATTCTCTCCCACTATCATTCCTTCATAAACTTCTGTACCAGGTACAATAAAGAGGATTCCTCTATCCTCTGCAGCTGACATTCCATATGCTGTAGAAGACCCCGTTTCCCAAGCAATAAGGGCACCATTTTTCCTCCTTATGATTTCACCACGGTAAGGCTTATACGAATCAAAGTTATGATTTATTACACCATAGCCACGAGTATCTGTCAGAAATTCTGTTCTGAATCCCACCAATCCCCGTGCTGGTATGGAATACTCAAGTCGCACATTCCCACTATTGTTAACCATATTCAAGAGTTCTCCTTTTCGAACTCCTAGTTTTTCCATCACTGCTCCAACCCAATCCTCAGGAGTATCTATTAACAAATTTTCAAAAGGCTCACAAACTGTATCTCCCTCATTTTTAAAGATAACTTGTGGCTTTGAAACTTGAAATTCTAAACCTTCCCGACGCATAGTTTCTATTAAGATCCCTAAATGCAATTCTCCACGTCCCGCTACCAAAAAAACTTCCGGGCTCTCAGTATCTTCAACTCGTAATGATACATCCGTTTCCATTTCTCGTTTTAACCTAGCTCCCAATTTTCTTGAAGCTATAGGTTCTCCTTCTCGTCCAGTAAAAGGTGAATCATTCACCATAAATCCCATTTGCAGTGTGGGTTCGTCTATTTTTAAAAAAGGTAGTGCTTCCGGGTAACCTACATCGCAAATAGTCTCGCCCACATAAATTTCTCCCAGACCACCTAAAGCCACAATTTCTCCCGCCATTGCTTCTTCTATTTCTATCCGTTTTAAACCTTGAAAACCAAACAACTTACCTATCCGAAGATTTTCTTCAGTACCATCCCGCTTTATAACCGTTACCTGCATACCATTTTTAACAATTCCTCTGTTGATTCTGCCAATAGCAATACGCCCAATATAATCATTATAATCTAATAAAGTAACCTGCATTTGGAACTGTCCCGAAACATCACACTGAGGAGCTGGACTCCTTTTAATAATTGTCTCAAAAAGAGGAGCCAAGTTTTCCCCATGAACATGAGGATCTAATGAAGCCCATGACTCAAGTGCTGAAACGTACACTATAGGGAAATCCAGTTGTTCTTCACTCACTCCTAAATCAATAAATAAATCTAAAACTTCATCAACAACTTCCTCCGGTCTTGCATGCTCCCTATCCATTTTGTTGACAACTACAACTGGCATCAAGTTCTGTTCCAAGGCCTTTTTCAAAACAAACCTAGTTTGTGGCATACAACCCTCGAATGCATCTACAACTAATAGAACTCCGTTCACCATTTTCATTATACGTTCAACTTCTCCACCAAAATCAGCATGACCTGGCGTATCTACTATGTTCAATGTATAACCAGAATACTGTATAGAAGTGTTTTTAGCCAAAATCGTTATTCCCTTTTCTCGTTCTAAATCATTAGAATCAAGGATCCTATCTACTACCTGTTCATTGCTCCTAAACACCCCTGCTTGTTCTAACATTTTATCTACAAGAGTTGTTTTTCCATGATCAACATGGGCAATAATTGCTATATTTCGAATGTCTTCCGGTTTCACTATAATTTCCTCCCCAAAAATATAAATTATGTCTTGGTCACAAAAATACTTGGCTAATACCAAGCACTTTTATCTACACAACCATTTATTTTACAGTGTTATCTAAACAAAAGCAAGTACAATTCTTATTTTCGCCAAAAAGAAGGCAAAAAAAGGACAAGTACTGTATATAATTCCAACCTTCCCAAAAGCATAAAAAAGGATAAAACGTATTTCCCTACATCGGGAATAAAGGCATAATTCTGAGTAGGTCCTACCAAACCCATCCCCGGTCCAACATTCCCTAAAGTTGCCGCCACAGAAGTAAAAGCTGTCACCAAATCAAGACCTAATGAAGCCATAAAAATAGTACCTGCCAACCCTATAGCAATATATATAAAGAAAAATTGAAGAATATTTACAACAACCCCATCATTAATATTTTTTCTATCAATTTTCATATTCAAAATCGCCCTTGGATGCAAACTACGCTGTAACTCCAGTTTTGTTTGCTTTAACAAAACAAGTATTCTTCCAACTTTTATTGAGCCTCCTGTAGAACCTGCACAACCTCCAATGAACATAAGAGTTATTAAAATGGCTTTAGACAAAGAAGACCACCTATCAAAATCAACCGTGGCATATCCCGTTGTCGTAATAATAGAAACCACCTGAAAAGCCGCTCCCCGGATAGATTCACCCAAAGATTTATACCCATCTGTATTGATATTAAACGTTATCAGTACTATCACAATCAAAATAATACATGAATATACTTTAAACTCACTATTTCTCCAATAGCCTTTCAAACTTTTAGCCCGAAAGGCATGATAATGTAAAGCAAAGTTAGCCCCTGAAAGAAACATAAAGATAATAATTACCCATTCAATACCAGGACTTGAATAATATCCAACACTAGCATTCTTAGTAGAAAATCCCCCTGTCGCCAATGTGCCAAATGTATGACAAAGCGCATCAAAAAGAGGCATTCCAAATAAACATAAGAGAATTGTTTCTAAAATGGTTAACATTAAATACGTATACCACAAAATTTTAGCAGTTTCACTTATTCTTGGCTTTATTTTTTCTGACACAGGTCCCGGTGATTCCGCTCGAAACATCTGTGCCCCTCCAGTTCCAAGCGATGAAAGCAATGCAACAAATAAAACAATTATACCCATTCCACCTAGCCAATGAGTAAAACTACGCCAAAATAATACACCGTGAGGAAGTCCTTCTATGTTACTTAAAACACTCGCTCCTGTAGTTGTAAATCCCGACATCGTCTCGAAAAAAGCATCTGCAAAGGACGAGAAGGTTCCTGATAACAAATATGGTAAAGTACCAAAACAAGAAGCTAACAACCAACCCATGACAACAATACAAAAGGCTTCCTTATTTTGAATATTTCCTTCCGCTTCAGTATCTTTATATGAAACAAAACCAACAAACAAGGTAATACAACTAGACAAGAAAAAGGCTCTACAGTCTGAATCACCATAATATAACGACCACAATAAAGGGAAAACCATAGATATACCTATTATCATCAAGATAATCCCTAAGGAATTAATGATTTTTTGATAATTCATAGCAGCCCCCTCAATTTGTTAAGCAAAGTAATCCAACACTTGATTTAAGGACTGAGGCAAAACAAAAACCGTTATAACATCACCCGGTTCCAATGCATCCTCGCCCTTGGGTATGATTACCTGATTTTTTCTGTATATGGAACCTACAAGAGATCCTACGGGTACATTTAAATCCGCAAGCTTTTTATTGGCAACCTTGGATTTTTCTGTTATTACAAGTTCTAACATTTCCGCACTTTCATTACTTACTAACGTGGCAGAAATAATATTGTTCCCCTTGTGAATAAATTTCAATATAGCATTTGCTGTAAGAATTCTTGGACTTATTCCTACATCTACTCCTACATTCTCCATCATCGTTATATAATCCGAACGGCGTACCTGAGCGACAGTACGGTTGGCACCTAAATTTTTGACAATCAAGCTTACCAAAAGATTAAGTTTATCGTCATTAGTTAAACATACAAAAACATCAGCCTCGGCAACTCCTTCTGTCGTTAAAAAATCAATGTCTGTCGCATCACCATAAAGCACCATTGCATTGTTCAAGCTTTTCGCTATATCAACACATTTGTTATATTCCTTCTCAATGATTTTAACCGAATATTTCCTGCTTTCCAACATTTTTGCCAAATGATATCCCGTATATCCTCCACCGAAAACCATAACACTCTCGGCTTTTTTTCTTTTTTTCCCTAAAAATTTTTCTATAAGAATCATTTCTTTTGTTTTTGCAAGTATAAATATTATGTCATTCGGCTGTAACATATCACTGCCCCGCGGTATAATCATCACATTATTCCTAGCAATAGCTACGATTAAAAAAGGGTACACATAGCTTAAATCTTTTATACTCTTATGTGCAACAGGCGCATCTTCTGTTAGCTTTAATTCTAAAAGTTGAATCTTCCCTTCTGCATAATAGATAACATCCAATGCTTCCGGAATATCAATTAACTTCGCAATCTCTTTGGCTGTTACAAGCTCAGGATTAATAACTAAATCTATCTGCGAGAAAAGTCCTTTTTTAACTCTTCCTTCTTCCGCATATTCTAATTTCCTAACTCTTGCTACCGTTTTTTCTACGCCATGATTCTTCGCCAACACGCAAGCTATCATATTTATTTCATCAACTTCCGTCACTGCAATAAGCAAATCAGCGTCCTTAACACCAGCCTCTTCCAAAATTGACTCACTGGCACCATTCCCGACAACTACCTGAATATCTAAATTCTCCTGAGTAACTTTAGCACGCTCTTCAATTTTTTCAATCAAAATCACATCATATTTTTCTTTTACTAAGATTTTTGCGATATTGAATCCTATCTTTCCAGCTCCAATAATTATAGCCCGCATTTTGCTGTATATCCCCCCTAATTGTAACCTATTAAAGATATGCTACCCTCTTAACATCATAATGTCAATATATATAATTATATAAATATTACCTTTTGTTAACCATCTCACGATTACATTTAATTTACCCTTTCAATATAATCAACATTGTAGTAAAGTATAGACATATTTGTCCGAATAGCTAACCATCGCTAATCATTGCTAAATTCATAATAAGGAAAGAAGGAAATGTTAATGTCAAAATTTAAAACTAAGCAATTAGCAGTTACTAGTTTAATGACCGCTTTGGTAATTGTAGGAACCATGGTTATTCAAATACCCACCCCCACAAAAGGTTATATCCATATTGGCGATAGCATGGTTTATCTCTGCGGTTTTCTTCTTGGCCCTCTTGCTGGATTTCTCGCTGCCTCAACCGGTTCGGCAATGGCGGATCTCTTCAGTGGATATGGGTTTTATGCTCCCGCTACCTTTTTTATAAAGGGCTTTGAAGCTCTGATGGTTTCCTATTGTTATCGCTTCTTTCAAACAAAAGCAAAATCATCAACTATAACAAAAGTCATCGGCTCTATCTTCGGAATTATTATTGGCGGTATAATAATGGTTTTGGGTTACCTTACTTTTGAAACATATTTATATGGTTATCCTACCGCTTTAGTCGGAGTTGCAGCTAATATCACTCAAGCGGTAGGCGGTGGCATTTTAGCATTTCCCCTAAATCTTGCACTAGAAAAAGCTGATCTGCTCAAAAAAGCTAAGTAGGTGCATCAAGCTACCTCTGTTATAAGTAAAAAAGCAAACCTTGTATTGAAATTTACAAGGTTTTGCTTTGATTTTGCTATTTTTATCCACTGTCACTTTTCTTATTTTCTTATTTTCTTATCGATTATTATTTTAATAACACTTCTTTTCATTTATAAAGTCCTGTACATAATTTAAAATTTCACCAAAACGTTGAAAATGTACTATCTCTCGTTCTCGTAAAAACCGTAATACATCTGTCACCTGTGGGTCATCCGAGAGATTGATTAGCCCATTATACGTTGCACGAGCTTTTTGCTCTGCTGCAATCATGTAAGAACAACATTTAAAAATTCCAATGTATTTCAAGAGGAATTTGTTTGGTTTCCTTAGCACGCTTCCCGACATAAACACAATCAATCAACTTTTCAATAATCTCCCTATTTAGGCTTGTGATGTTGGTATGTTCATCAATGATGTGACGCCTATCATCGGTGGATTCCCTTTTAACGATAAGCGTATCCAGCTGTTCTTCAGCTTCTTTGAGCAAAGCTTCCGCCCACTCCTTATCTCGGCGAAAGTCCCTTGAGTATTCAAAAAATTCATCGTCCGAGATAAGCCCTTTTACCTTGTCAAAATACAGTTCCTTAATACCTTTCGCATATTCGACTATTTTTTTGCCATAAACTGTAACCTCTTTTTCAGACTTTTTTATTTTCTCATTTAAACAGTTTTCAAAAGTAACCTTCTGCACTAATTCGTCTTTGTCAAGGTACTCCTTCATTATCCTGCGGAGTTCATTTAAAATGGTTTGCTCAAGCACTTTTACCGAAATGAAAGAACCAATACATGCATCTTTTGCAACATGGCGATTGGAACACTGTAAATAATGCTTACCCCGGTTTTTGGATGAACGCATGGTATAACCGCAATTCATACACCTTGCTTTTTTAGCAAATAACCCAATTGCACCGCTGATAAACGGCTTTGCCTTCTGCTTCACCAGTGTCTGCACTCTTTCCCAAAGCTCACGGTCTATAAGCGGCTCATGGGTATTTTCAACTCTTATCCATTGCTCTTTAGGGAGTGGCTTATTTTTTTTTGTCTTGTAAGAAACACTTCCATACCGTCCCTGTACCATATTGCCAATATAAATTTCATTGACGAGCATAGCTGATATGGCAAAGTATTTCCAAAGGGTACTGTTTTTTGCCTTCGGCTGCTGATAGCGTAATCCATGTATCCGTTTGTATTCTGTTGGATTAGGAATACCTCTGTCATTGAGTATCCGGGCAATTGCCGTTTTCCCATAGCCTTGTGAAAAAAGATAAAAAACCTCCCTAACCACTTCGGCAGCTTTTTCATCAATAAGCAGATGCCCTTTTTGGTCAGGGTCTTTTCTATAACCATATAAAGCAAAGGCACCAATATGAAAACCATTTTTACGCCTGTTGGTCAGTACACTTTTGATATTTTCAGACATATCTTCTAGATACCATTCATTAACAAGTCCGTTGATCTGGCGAGACTTTTTATTACCCCTAATTTCAGTATCCGCATTATCCACAATACTTATAAAACGGATATGCCACAAAGGGAACACTCCGTGTATGTATTTCTCAACCAATTCCAGTTCTCTTGTAAACCTTGATTGTGTCTTGCAAAGAATAATATCAAATTTATGGTTTTCGGCATCATTGAGCAACTGATTGAATGATGGTCTGTTCCGGTCAGCGCCGGTATAATCATCATCACTGTATATATTGTAGATTTCCCATTGTCTGTCCATCGCATACTGTATGAGCATTGACTTCTGATTTTGAATGCTTTCACTGTCATCAGTTTCAAATTGCTTATTTCTATCTTCTTCGGATAAGCGGCAATATATCGCAACTTTCATTTGTTTTATCTCCTCTTATTCTGATTCGATAAAAGCAAATCAAACTACCACTTTGTTTTTTTCAAACTGCTTGATTAGTTCAATCCACAATTGCGTAAATTGCTTTTTGGATATTTTATTTTCGCCGCTTTTGAAAACATTTTTACATGCTATAGAAGTACAGGTTTTCACCATTTTATCACCCTCTCTTTTGAGATCTTATGAGAAAACACCTGTACAATATGCTATTAAATTATAGATCGCAGTTTCTTGTATAGATCAGACGATTTTGTTTTTTCCATGCAAATAGTGTCGAACTTTATAAGTTCTTCGTGTAATTTAGTGTTAAATATGTTGTTAAATGCTTGTACTATTACACCAATGTGTGATATACTACGTTTGAAACAGAAGGGAGGATCCCCTATGAAACGTAAAATCACGCAATTCCTATTAGAGTGGAAAGAAAGTTCCTACCGAAAACCGCTCATTTTACAAGGGGCAAGGCAGGTTGGTAAAACGTACTCAATTCTTGATTTTGGGAAAACTTATTATGAAAATGTTGCCTATTTCAATTTTGAAACTAATCCCTCCCTGATCAAGACTTTTGACGAGAGTCTGGAGCCAAGTTATCTAATCCCTATTTTATCACGCATCGCGAGTCAGACTATCGTACGTGAAAAAACATTGATTGTCTTTGATGAGGTGCAATTGTGTGAACGTGCCGTTACTTCCCTAAAGTATTTTTGTGAAGACGCTTCGGAGTATCATGTAATTGTTGCCGGAAGCTTGCTTGGCGTTGCAGTAAACAGAACAAAGTTTTCTTTCCCGGTAGGCAAGGTGGATATTAAAACGCTTTATCCGATGGATTTAGAAGAATTTCTACAGGCCCACGGTGAAGACGATTTAATTGCAAAAATCAGAGATTGCTTTGATTCTGATACGCCGATGCCCTCCGCGTTGCATGATGCTGCAATGAATTATTACAGACAATTTCTCGTTGTCGGTGGTATGCCAGACTGCGTAAGCAAATTTGTGGTAACAAAAGATTATATCTTAGTACGACACACACAACAGATGATCCTCACCAGTTATCTTAATGATATGAGCAAGTATAACCAAACTAATGAGATTAAGAAGGTCCGGATGGTCTATGATAATATCACCGTCCAGCTTTCAAAAAAAAATACTCGTTTTCAATATAAGCTGATTAAAAAAGGCGGTCGAGCAGCAGAGTTTGAAAATGCTATCGAATGGCTTACACTTTCTGGCATTGTCACTAGGATATATCACATTGAAAACATCATGAAACCTTTAGAAAACTACCGTGATATTGATTCCTTTAAGACCTATGTATCCGATGTCGGTCTGCTCTGTGCCAAAAAGGAAATTGTTGCAGAAGATGTCTTGTATCTCTCCGATGAACTCAACGATTTTAAAGGCGGTATGACTGAAAACTATGTCTACTGCCAGCTCCTCGCAAATGATTATAGTTGTTTCTATTGGTCATCTAAACGAAGCGCCGAGGTCGATTTCATCATTCAACGCAAAGGAAAAATCATTCCGATAGAAGCAAAATCGGCAGATAATACAAAAGCAAAAAGCTTAGGCATCTATATTGAGACCTACAAACCAGAATACGCAATAAAAATTGCCGGCAAAAATTTTGGCTTTGAAAAAGGAATCAAAACAATCCCTCTCTATGCTGCCTTCTGCATTTAGTAATGTTGTTCTTATGAGATCGCTCCCTCTGCTGCCATATCCTCTGTTAAGTCAGCAATTGGATCTCCTTTAGCTTGAATGCAAGCAGCTGTCCATGGATTTCCCACCGCATCTGTATAGAAGAGGGCTCGTTCATGCTCTGCATAATGACCACCAAATCCCGCTTTTTTTAGTTCATCAACACTAGCATTCCTTGTGAGTTTATATACCAAAGTTCCTACTATTTCCAGATGTGCCAATTCCTCTGTACCACCATGTTATCATATCTTTTTTTTTAAATAGCTTCATTAATATAGTGAAATAAATAAAGCAGCCATGGAACGGAAGCCGAAAAAAGTCTTAAAGCACTGGATGTTATTCTCCGGTGCTTTTTTCTTTCTCTACGATTAAATTTACAATAACGCTAACTGTACATTTCTGTTTTTTAGCTTTCTCCTTAAGCCAGTCTAAAAGTGCTGGTTCAAAGTATATCGCTTCTCTAACTTTTTTATCGTCTAATTTTGGTGGTCTGCCAACCATATAAATCACCGTCCTTTAAGTGTAATTATACAGCATTAAAAATTATTTTACAATATTTTAAAATACCTATTGCAAAGCATTTAAAAGCATGTTATATTATAAACAAGGAATTACAAAGGAGGTTGATACTAGATGGGAGAAACAATATTTGGGAAAATAAAGGTCAATTTGTTTGGAGCGGTAACGAGAGTAAACAATTATGCTAGCGAAAAGGATACTAATCGCAATCATACAAATTACGGTGCAGTAACCGCTTACGCAGACATTCTAAGGGAATTAGGGCATGAAATAGAAATTGCTTGTTGGGAAGATGATGGTTATTTGAAAATCGAAAAAGTTACCATAAACGAAAATTCGCTGAAATTGTAAGTTTACCAAAGCCAAAGCCGAAGCCGGGCGGCTAACCCCGGCAGAAAGGAATGATGAATTATGTATCTTTGGGACATCCTCATGAAGGACAAAGAAACCGGTGAAAAAATTCATTTAAAGGTGCCGGGCAATACCGTAGACGAAGCCACCCGCAAAGTAACCAGTATTGGGTGCTTTGGAATTAACGGACCTTATGTTTGGGTTGGTTCTGGACCAATATATGATAATCAAGGGAACTGCATTACAATAGACTAATAACGACCGCACAAAAAAAAGGGACCGTACCGAAACCGAAGTTTCAGCACAGCCCTTTTTTGTATCATTCGTTAGCCTTGCGACTAAAGAAAAACGTCACAATTATCATACTCAATTCAAATAGCTTATTCGGTTCTAATACTCCTGTGACCGCTAAAAATATAAC
>JAQUGH010000081.1 GCA_028684195.1 Clostridia bacterium
GTCATTTGGCCGACAATATTAATGGCGGCAGGGCTTCCACTTCCTAAGCAAATTTTTGGGCATGGGTGGTTGCTACAAGAGTCAGGAAAAATGTCTAAGTCAAAAGGGAACGTTGTTGACCCCCTCGCACTTATTGATAAATATGGAGCAGATGCTATAAGGTATTTTCTTTTAAGAGAAATACCGTTGGGGATGGATGGATATTACTCTGAAGATAATTTGATCCAGAGAATAAATAGTGATTTAGCCAATGATTTTGGAAATCTTGTTTCTAGAACAGTAGCTATGGTAAAAAAATATTTCGAGGGGAAGGTTCCAAATCCAGAAGATGGAGGACAGTTTGATAAGGAGCTTTGTTCCTTGGCTGTTTCAATTCCTCAAGAGGTTGCAGGGTACTATGATAATATGGATTTTTCCAACGCCTTGAGTAGCATTTGGCAATTAGTGAGTAGAGCCAATAAATATATTGATGAAACAATGCCATGGTCTTTAGCTAAAGATTCTAGCCAGAAAGGTAGACTTGCTACAGTTTTATACAATTTATTGGAGGTAATTCGAATAGTTACGGTTATGATCACTCCTGCTATGCCAACTATTCCACAAAAGGTTTGTAATCAGATTGGGATAGATATAGCAGATAGTAGTACATGGTCGGATACTGTATGGGGCAAGACAAAACCCGGACAAATTGTGGATAAAGGAGAATCTCTATTTCCACGCATTGATGTAAAAAAACATGATGCTTTAAATAAAGGGGATGTAGATAAAGTGGAAGAACAAATAAAAAAAGAAGCTGAAGTACAAAAAGAACAGGTAGAAGAAATATCTATAGATGATTTTGCTAAAATAGATTTAAGAGTAGCGGAAGTGTTATCTTGTGAAAAGGTAGAGAAAACAGATAAATTATTGAAGTTTGAAATAAAGTTAGGAGAAGAAACTCGTACAGTAGTTTCGGGGATAGCTAAGCATTATACGCCAGAAGAAATGATTGGTAAAAAAGTTATTCTAGTAGCTAATCTTAAACCGGTAAAATTAAGAGGAATATTGTCTCAAGGAATGTTGTTAGCAGCATCGGATGAAGATGTTTTAGAGGTGTTGACAGTTGAGAAGAATTTGCCAACAGGAAGTAGGGTTAGGTAAGGAGAGCTGTAGCTATGTTTTTTGATACGCATGCGCATTTGGATGATGAGCAATTTACAGAAGATAGAGTTGATGTTATTTCTCGACTAAGAGAAGCAGGAGTAGAGTTGGTAATTAATGTGGGTTGTAATATGCAGTCTTCGCTTAAATCTGTTGAAATTACGAAGGAATATGATTTTATATATGGAGCAGTGGGTATCCATCCACATGATGCTAGTGATTTAAATGAGGAGAGCTTAGGACAATTGAGGGAATTGGCTCGTGAACCTCGTATTGTGGCAGTGGGGGAAATAGGGTTGGATTACTACTATGATTATTCGCCTCGAGAATTACAAAAAAAGTGTTTTCGAGAAATGATAGGCATGGCGAAGGAGTTGAAACTGCCTATTATTATCCATGACAGGGACGCCCATGAAGATACTTTAAAAATAGTTAAGGAAGAAAAGGCGAATGAGGTGGGTGGCGTTTTTCATTGCTATTCCGGAAGCTGGGAAATGGCAAAAGAAGTAATGAAGCTCGGCTTTTATATGGCGATAGGGGGAGCGGTTACTTTTAAAAATGCGAAAAAAGTAGTAGAGGTAGCTCAAGAAATACCTCTTGACCATCTTTTAATAGAAACAGATTGCCCTTATTTAGCTCCTGTTCCTTACCGTGGAAAAAGAAATGAACCCGCTTATGTTTCCAAAGTGGCAGAGAGAATTGCGGAAATAAAAGGAATATCTATAGAAGAAGTGGCTAAAGCAACATTGGAGAATGGCAAAAGGTTATTTGGACTGACCAACCATCTCGAAGTTCGAGACTAGAAGATCGAAGTTCGAAAAACAAATCAAACAAGAATACCCAAGTCTAGACCCACCATCTCGAAGCTCGAGAAGGGGACAGGGGAACGACCCTTTGTTCCCTAAGCTAAGCTAAGCTAAGTGAGGGGAGGGGGACAAAAGAGAACCGTCCCCGTTTGTCCCCATTAAGGAGTGAGATTATTGCCCGAAGAAGTGAAGATAAAGATGAGAGATATTTTAAAAGAGCAGGGATTTCATTATAAAAAAAAGTGGGGGCAAAATTTCATTTTTGATAATAACTTACTTAAAAGGATAGTGGAAGCGGCAGGGGTTGTTTCAGGGGATAGAGTGGTAGAGATAGGACCTGGTGCGGGAACGTTAACAAACGAGCTAATAAAAAAAAGTGCACAAATTTTGGTGGTAGAGATTGATCCAACACTTATACCTATTCTTGAGGATGTATTGCAAGATGATAATGTAGTAATTGTTCAGGGGGACGCCTTAAAAATCAATATGGATGAATTAACAAAAGCAAATGGTTTTCAGTGGCCGTATAAAGTTGTGGCGAATTTACCGTATTACATAACGACGCCTCTCATAATGGGCTTGTTAGAGAGTAAATATCAGATAGAGGATATAGTAGTAATGGTTCAAAAAGAGGTCGCAGATAGGCTGACAGCTAGCCCTGACACGAAAGAATATGGTGCGGTTACCATTGCTGTTCGCTATTATTCACAACCTGAGGTGCTTTTTAATATACCTCGGCAAGTTTTTCGACCGATTCCAGAAGTTGATTCAGCATTGATTCGTTTAAAACCCAGGAAAATTCCACCGGTTCAAGTTCAAGACGAAAAGCTGATGTTTAGAATAATTAAAGGGGCTTTTGGTCAGCGCAGGAAAACATTACTTAATTCGTTGCTTTCAGTAAAGCCGGAAATGAAGAAGGAAGATATAAAAAAGATATTGGAAAAGGCAGGAATAAATTCAAATACTCGTGGAGAGGCTCTGAGTTTGGAGCAATTTGCAGAAATAGCAAACTTGTGGTCAAACGTATAGAAATGTTGATATATCCCGAGCTTTGCAGTAAAAATATGTTAAAAAAGCTCTGCCAGTACAGCATTTATGCGGACTGCAGAGCTTTTTTGGCATATTAGTGTTGTATATTCAGACCTTATCTGTGTTATTGCAAATTTTTTTTAATTTCGGATGTGGTCACACTTTTACCTCCAAGGGCAATGTTGAAAACTTTCTCCAATGACTGCAGTATTTCATCTCTGTAATCAAAAAGATAGTAATTCGGGTCAAAGTGTGAGCAGGAATAACGTATCAATGATTCTCGTATCTTCTTAACAAAATAATTGTCTTTAACGAGGATAGCCAAAGACAGTAGTCTTTGGGAGCTGTGTGGTACTACAGATGAAAAAATAGATGTTAATAGACACGGTTATGACTCAATGGATCAACTATTCTCTTTACTACTTCAACTACCTATATCCTCTATATAGAATAGATCGTCAACTAATAATCGTGTTCTCAATCTTTGTTTTTCAAAGGTAATATCATTAATTGCCTTACTTATCTGAAATGCCAACATTGTAGATAAAACATATACACCTCTTTCAATGTCACTATAATAACTCCGTTTTATGTCGAGCTTAATTGCCATTTCATCTTGTGTTATTCTAAATTTCTTCCTATATTTTTTTAAATTGTTTTTTAAAACAAAGTTATTCATATTAAATTATTGCTAACGAAGCAGCCTCCTCATCATATATATATCTTGGAACAGATGTTGTAGTTGGTAATTCTTTTTCAATTATATCATTAATCAAATCTAGAACTTTTTCATGATAAAAATATTCTTTGCAATGCGGGCAAAATAATACAGGTACATCGCTGAATATAACTAAATTTCCATCTTTGTTCCTTCTTTCTTCGTTTTTTGTGGTTGAAATTAATTCATGTTCACAAAAAGCACACTTCATTTAGTTCACCTCCTTTCAATAATCTAGAATACAAATGATACTTTTATATAACGTCTCCTGTCTTCCCGACGTTTCTTGGCTCGAAGAGGATGATCGTGCCTTACTTGTCACTTAAGTTAGGCACGAACGAGTTCTGCGAGTCTTAAACTTAAGAATGTGCGCGTCATTCTGCTCTTTGCGTAAATTTTATGCTTTATTATTTTATTGGGGATTCTCAGGGTGACTACTAATTGGTTAGCCACTCGCCCCATCCTTTTCATTTTAATTATTTCTTATATCCCTTTTCATCAATGATTCTTATTAGGTTCTTTAGAAACTATGAGTTTTCTTTTGAACCATATGTCATATACATTCTTATTCATGATATTTAGTTATCGTTCTTTTTTCTACTATAGTATTCTCTTTTTCTTGTTTTATAATCTTGCTCAAATTCGTTGAACTCATTGTATACGGTAACTATAATCGGATTTTTTCCTCTAACTATAGATATGTGGAATGGGCTTCTAACTATTTTGTTTGCTTCATCTGATATAGATATTTCTGCATAAACTAGGATTCGTGGTTCATAGCCCAATTGCCATTCGAATCGTATTACTTCACCATTAGATATTAGAGCTGAAATCAATTCTTTTCTCTTTCTATATTTAAATCTCGCTTCTAATCTTTGTATTGCATGCCAAGACCAAATCGCTCCATTGTTTTTTATATTATCTTTGATCTCTTCAAAAACCTCTCTACTGTCCAAACACTCTCCCCTCCTTTACAATAATTATTTTACTCCTATATAACAACGCACAATAATAATACATGAATACCTTACATTTGTCAACTAATTGTAAGATATTCATTTCACTTCAAATGTCACATAATGGTATAAAGCAGAAATATGCTCTTGATTGGTTGTTAAAATAAGGAGTAATTAAAGGGAACCTCATCGTACGCCTTGGTAAAGGGAAAAATCGAATGGAACATGACTTGAGGCTTGTAATTCCAAAGGATTCTGAAGGGAAAGATGTCATGATTCTAACTAACAATTTCAATATTGCTGCTGAAGATATTAGTGTTATCTACTGCTACCGCTGACAGATAGAATTATTCTTCAAGTGGATCAAGCAACATTTGACGATTAAACACTTGTTTGGTAAGAGCCAAGATTTAAACTCTATTTACTTTTATGCTCAAATAGATTACAATTAAAGCGTAAAAGCAAATAGGAGTTGGTGATTATGAATTATCAAGATAAACTAGAAAGATTAATTGACGATAAAGATGGTTTAATCCTTACAAAAGAAGTTGAAGCAGTGGGTATTCCAAGACAATATTTAAATATTTTAGTAAAAGAAAATAAACTGGAGAGAGTTGCGCATGGGGTCTATTTAACACCCGATGCACTTGATGATGAAATGTATAGACTTCAGTCTAAAAACCAAAGGGTTATTTTTTCTCATGAAACGGCATTGTATCTACATGATTTAACAGATAGGGATCCTATTAAATGGTCTGTAACTGTTCCTTCTGGATATAATGCCACACATTTAAGAGATGAAGGTGTTAAGGTTTATGCTGTTAAGAAATCACTTCATCAAATGGGAGTTACTGAATTAAAAACTATCTATGGAAGGTCTATTAAATCATATAATAAAGAGAGAACTATTTGTGACATTATTAGGAATAGAAATAATATGGATATTGCGATTTTAAATGAAGCCATTAAAAGATATTTAGGTGGTAAAGATAAAAACATCCCATTATTAATGAGGTATGCTGATAAATTAGATATTCAAAATATATTAAGAAATTATGTGGAGATACTACTATGAAAAATTTAAGACAGTTAAAAGATTAAATTTTTCTGTCATTTGATTTATGTTTATTATTCCGGTTGCATTTTTGGAGAATTTTATCTCGAAAATCATTTATTTTTTAGAGCTGCAGAGAAATGTTTCTATTGATTTTTCAATTTATATTCATGGGGGGACTTACCTCGTCGGTTTTTGGTTTATATTACATCTATAAAGTATAGGCGAGATAAGTTATAATAGACAACATAATTGATTGACCGTTATCTAGGGAAAGAATTAAGCTACAGGAAGGAGTGAATTAATGAAAAAAGCGATATATACTTTGGTAATAATTTCATTGATCCTTGTTTTTGCGACATCTCCCCTTTTGGCAAGTACAACTCATAGGGTAAAAGCGGGAGAATCATTGTTTTTGTTAAGTAAAAAGTACAGCGTAACTATTGCGGGTATTAAGAATGCCAATGGGTTAAGGTCGGATATGATATTGATAGGACAGACATTAAGAATACCAAATGCTAGCATTTCATCCAGAAGTAGTAGTTATAATGTTAATAACGAAGACTTATATTGGTTGTCTCGGGTAATTCATGGGGAAGCACGAGGAGAATCTTATGTAGGACAAGTTGCTGTAGCAGCAGTTATTCTCAATCGTGTAAAAAGCGAGCAATTTCCTGATAATATTAAAAAGGTTGTTTTCCAGCCTTTAGCTTTCACGGCGGTGGCTGATGGGCAGATCTATTTGACGCCAAATAGCAGTGCGATTAAAGCGGCTAGGGAGGCTTTAACAGGATCGGATCCATCAGGAGGGGCGTTATATTATTGGAATCCTGCGAAGGCGACAAGTAAATGGATATGGTCGAGGACTGTCATAAAACAAATTGGAAACCATCTTTTTGGAAGATAATTCATAACTGTATATAGGAAAGCTTATAAAGGTCACGTACTCAAGGGGTACGTGACCTTTTAATTTCACACAAATATTCAAAGCTCCAAAGCTGAAGGAGCTTCCACTTAATAACAAAGAGTTGAAGATTTACATACAATAAAGTGTGGAAAAGTTAGGAGGGAAAATAGATGGGCAATTATTTTGAAGTTGGGGATATTGTTGGTAGAAAATCTCATAACAATGATATACTATTTAAGATAAGTGAGATAATTAATGAAAAACAAGGTGAAAAAGCTATTTTAAGAGGTGTGGACGTAAGGTTATTTGCGGATTCCTATATAGATGATTTAGAAAAAAAGAGTCCATCGCAAATTAGTAAATGTAGGCAAGAGTTTATTAAAAAAAACAGTGATTGTTTAAGAAGAATATTTGAACGGAGAGTAGAGGACAAAACGAAGCTTTTTTTAAGAGGGGCTAACATAAAAAATGTACTAAGGGCAGATAAAATTGATCATTTTGAAGTTCCGGGCACGGTTCTTCATTTAGATGGAGATAAGGAGTATATGGAATTATGTAAAACAACTTATGCACAACTTAATATAAAAGCTTATGGCTATGAAGTGTCGGAAGAAAACCAAGTAGAGGTTGTTGAGAAGTATTTAAAAAAACACAATCCTAATATTCTTATATTAACGGGACATGATGGGTTAATAAAGAAAAACACCGATATAAAAGATGTTAAAAACTATCGGAATTCTAATTTCTTTATTGAAGCGGTGCGAAAAGCTCGTGCATATGAACCGGGACGAGATGATTTAATTATTTTTGCTGGAGCGTGTCAATCACATTACGAAGCATTATTAGAAGCAGGAGCCAATTTTGCGAGTTCTCCCCAAAGGGTTTTAATTCATGCGTTTGATCCTGTGTTTATTGCAGAAAAATTAGCTTATAGTTCTATATATGAAAAATTGAATGTTGAGGATGTAATAAATAATACAATTACTGGTATGGATGCGGTTGGAGGAATAGAGACCAGGGGCTGCCTTCGCCTTGGATATCCAAAATCATCGTATTAAGCTTATCTAATTGTAAATAATAAGATTAAACGTAATTATTATGGTTATAGTAGAAAAATGCCCTCGATAGCCTATGCGTTTACGTATTGACAGCATGAGTTCTCCTTTAGTATAATATTATCTTTGTTTGACAGAACGTGTAAGTAATGTTATAATGATAATGTTGATATAGAAAGAGGGTGATTATTTGTTAGCAAAGAAAGTCCTTACTGATATTAAGAATGATTTAGAACCTTTTATTGGCAATAAGATCAAACTTAGAGCGAATAGGGGAAGAAAAAAGATTATTGAGAAAACAGGGGTACTTGAAAGCACATATCCCAATATCTTTGTTATTCGGTTAGATGAAAAACAGATTGAGAGACGTGTTACTTTTAGTTATGCAGATATATTAACGGACGCTGTGCAGTTGACTTTTTTCCAGGGAGAAGAAAATATTGATTTTCGGGTTCGTAGCTGCTGAGGAATCGGCAGTTTTTTATTGCTATCAAAAGACAATATTGCACAGAAATACCATTACCCTCTAAAAATGATATTAGAGGGTAATTGGCGTTTATGAAGGAGCTAAATGGGACAAGAGAACAACTAAGGAATATTACGAAGATTGCAGTAAAACAAACCATTAGGGTAAAATGTAAATGCGTAGTAAATAAACGTATGTTTAATATTAAGGTGTTAGGGGGAATTTTATGAAGGAAAGGTTGAACAGTAGACTTAGAATTGTTTTTGTCCCATTGATAATAATGTTTTTATTATGTGTTTTTGCGATTTCGGTTATGGCAGAGGAACAAGAAGCTACATATTCACTAAATTCCAGTATTGTTAGCGTGAGACCTATGGTAGGAGATATTCATGTTTACGAGTTTTTAATAAGCAATGATATTGTTATGCGGTATCGCACAATGGCTCAAGGCTTAACTGCGAAGGAAAGGGCTTTTATCATTTTAGAAAGAGCTAAAATGCTAGGAGAAACGTTAGAAGAAGGAATAGTAGGTATTAGAGAAATCAATGGTAATTATGTAGTGGAAATTGACGGAAGCTTATTTATTACTGTAACAGAAAGCGACTATAAAGCTAATAATTCCACTGC
The DNA here is from genome assembly GCA_028684195.1 of Clostridia bacterium. Taxonomy (GTDB): domain Bacteria; phylum Bacillota; class Peptococcia; order DRI-13; family DTU073; genus JAQUGH01. The sequence goes on from JAQUGH010000081.1 coordinate 8,759, forward strand.
TAAGGGATTGGCTTTTATATGGGCACGTAACCTTGTGGAGGCAAGAGACGAGGCGTTATCTGAAGAATCAACAATGTTCTCCGGTAATAATGTCTCTTCAAATAGTTCTGGAGGAGGTTCTTCTTCAAATAAATCGAAGGAAGATACCACGAGTGAAGATACACAAAAAGAAAATATAACAGCAGGAGATACAAAAGAAGATAGTATAGGGGAAAAAATAGAGGAAGATAATGCTGAAGGGGAAAATGTAGTAATAATAGAAATTGATGACTCAAGTAATGTATTTGAGATTGAGGATGTGAAGGGAGATGAAAAAGAAGAATCTCCAAAAAGCGAGGATGTATCAGACAAAGAAATTTTCAAGTCCGCAGAAGAGGAAATGCTTTCTCTGATAAATGAGGAAAGGGTCAAGGTAGGAGTAAAACCACTACAAATGGATCAAGATTTAGTAAAGATAGCAAGGTTAAAGTCTCAGGACATGATAGAAAAAAATTATTTTGATCACGTTTCGCCTACATATGGAGCTCCTTTTACAATGATGACAAGTTTCGGCATAGATTATAGCTATGCAGGAGAAAACTTAGCTGGAAATTATTCCGTACAAAATGCACATGAAGCACTTATGGCTTCTGACGGACATAGAAAAAACATTTTAAATCCTAACTATACCCACATAGGCGTAGGTATAGTTGAAGGTGGAGCATATGGGAAAATGTTTACACAACTTTTTATAAGCAACAATTGAACGATAGCATTAAACAATAGTTGAACGATAGTTTAACAATAGTTTAACAATAGTTTAACAATGGTTCAGCAATAG
>JAQUGH010000082.1 GCA_028684195.1 Clostridia bacterium
TAATTAAAGAGATGAAAAACGATCCTGAATTGAAAGGCTTTACAGAGGATGAGCTAAAAATTATATTATTGAAAATGAGGATATTTCAATTAGGACTTTCGGTAATGGTTGCCAACGGTTTACTGCCTAAAGATTATAAAAAGCAAGATTTGATGGACATATTATCAAGTACAGCTGATGATGTAATATTATCGGCTCAGCTAAGCAAAAGTCAATTAGATAAAGTGAAACTTCATTCAGATGGAGTTTTGACTCCACCTGAATGTTAGTTGAACCATTCCAGGGGCTTAGCACCACTTATCTCCCACCTTAGAGGGGAGCCTTAGTGGTGGTTAGCCATCGGATAAAAATTAAAAAGGAGTGATAAAATGTCTAAAGGAATTAAGTATCTTACATTTGTTAGTCTTTTGATAGTTTCGGTTTTGACCTTAACTACAACTGTTACTTTTGCCAAAAACATTCGAGATGCTGGTTTAGAAGACTTTTTTGACAATACAATAAATTCCAAGGTGGAGAAATATCATATTCCTAATGCAACAGTAGCGGTTGTGAAAGATGGTGAAATTGTATATAAGAAAGGATTTGGCTTTGCAGATATTGAAAATAATATTTCTGTTGATGCTGATACAACCCTTTTTCGTATTGGTTCTACTTCAAAACTAATTACTTGGACAGCAGTAATGCAGCTTGTTGAAGATGGTAAGTTGGATCTAAACGCAGATGTTAATACTTATTTGGATTTTGAAATATCACCACAGCTTGAAAAGTCCCTAAAGAAAACTACAATTAAACCAATAACTATGACTCATTTGATGACTCACACTTCAGGCTTTGAAGATTACCCTGATATGCTTTTTAGGCTTTCGGCTGATGAACTTTTGCCTCTGAATGAATATATAAGGAACTACCTCCCTACAAGGATATTTCCAGCTGGTGAAGTTGCTGCCTATTCAAATTATGGTACAGCTTTGGCAGGTTATATTGTAGAAAGTGTATCTGGTCTACCTTTTTCAGAATATGTTGAAAAAAATATTTTCACGCCTTTGAATATGAATAAAAGCACCTACCGGCAACCTCCAATATTAGATTCGCCTGCTCGTATTGCTAAATCCTATAGATTTATTAATGGGTCATATACTGAGGGAAGTTTCGAATATATATTACCTGAACCAGCAGGTAGTATGAGTAGTACTGCCTCAGATATGTCCAAATTTATGATAGCCCATCTAGGTAGTGGTGCTTATAGTGGAGGACGAATCCTGAAGGAAGAAACATTAGAAGAAATGCATAAGCAACACTTTACTCATGATCCAGCTTTAGGAGGTATGACTCTTGGATTTATGGAGGGTATTTTTAATGACAAACGTGTGCTTTTCCATGGTGGAGGTACCATGCTCTACAGTACAGGTCTTTACTTGGTGCCAGAAGTGAATACAGGAATTTTCATTTCCTACAGTGGTGGCAATCATCTTCTTCATTCTGAGGTTTTTCAAGAGTTTATGGACTATTATTATCCAATTAAAGCTCAAATCAAGGAAGTACCTAGTGAAGGTAGCGAGGAAAGGGCAAAAAAGTTTAAAGGTGAATATCAGATGAACCGAAAAAGTATTACCACTGATGAGAAAATTAACAGCATATTAGGTGGTGGTATTATTAATGTTGATGTGGATGAAGATGGATATCTTCTGGTAACTAACGTTGGAGAAACAAATAAATTTATTGAAATTGAGCCTAGTGTGTATCAGAATCTCAGACAAGGAAGGACACAGGATTATTTTGGTCCATTTCATAAAATTGTTTTTAAAACAGATCCCTTTGGTAGAATAATGTTGAGTACCGATGGCCCAATGACATATTCGAAAGCCCCATTTTATTCAACTATGAGTTTTACTGTATTAGCTATAATAAGCATAATATTAATCATATTATGCTCGCTTATTTACTGGATAATCAGGATGATATTAGGTTTGTTCAAACGGGGAAAAAATAAGAACTCTAGGTTGGCTACTATCGCTCAATGGATTGAAATTTGCACTAGTATCACTGTTGTAATATTATTCGTTGGCATACTTTCTTCAGGAAACGTTGATCCTATATACCAATTACCAAGAGAAGCGTACATACCTGTAGAAGGGAAATCATTACTTGATTTTATACCAACACTTATTTTGTTTTTTAGTTTTTTACTGGTTTCTTTTACGGTGATAGCTTGGCGGAAGGATTTTTGGGGGAGACTTGCCCGCACTCATTATAGTCTATTTACATTGGCAGTCCTAGGATTGACGTGGATATTTTATTATTGGAATTTAATTAGTTAGTGTTGTGATATATGTTGATGATTATTGCCTTAGCTACTATTGTTGTACTGAGTAAACAATAAATAATAGATTTTAATTTTAAACTTGGCGATATTAAGAAAGGAACGAAGTATTTTATATTCTATGTAATGCATAGTTTTAGCAATGTTTTAATGGTAGGAATGGAATATCTATTTACTACATTTGATTAATCTTATTAATAAGAGGACATTCAAAAACTGAAAGGAGAAAATATTATGGATATCATATGTCAAGCTAATCAGGACAAACCAAAAATGATGAGACGAAAAAAGATTCTAAAAATACTCGGAATAATATTTGCAGTAATTGTCGCTTTTATGTTGATTGGCACGATTTTACACGCAACATTTTTTACTGGAACATTAAAACAAATAAAGCCTTATGGTCAGCTGGTCAGTGTTGATGAAGGACAAATGCATATCTATTCGATGGGTTCTGGGGAGAAAATAATTGTATTGCTTCCTGGTATGGGTGTTTCACTTCCGTCTGCAGAATTTGCTCCACTTATGCGTAAACTCAGCGAAAAATATACAGTTGTCTGCGTCGAGTATTTCGGTGTTGGCTTCAGCAGTGAAACTTCAAAGCCGCGAACCTGTGAAAATTATATTGAAGAAACAAGAACTGCCCTTAGCCAGGCAGGTTTTGAAGCACCGTATGTTTTGATTCCGCATTCTATTTCAAGCGTTTACAGTGAATATTATGCTGCAAAATATCCTGAAGAAGTAGAGGCTGTTATTTCTCTTGATGGCACGTCTACTGCGTATTATAAAAAAATGCCAGCTATTGTAAAAATAATGCTTCCTATTGCAAAATTGCAGCAGGCTACAGGCATTACTTCGCTTCTAGCCCCTTTAGCCGTAGATAAAAAGTACTTGCTCTCAAATGGATATACAGAAAAAGAAATAAATGACATGATTACTTTTGCGGGTTTTTCATTGAATGATACTGTTTTAGAGCAGATTTCAAATTCATCAGAATTTATAAAACAAACCATAAATTTGCCATACCCCGAATATATCCCATATATCAAAGTGATTTCCAAACAGACCTATGAAACTCCAAATAAGCAGCTTAAAGCTATAAAAATGACGCCACAGGAATATCAGCATAAACATCTTGAGCGAATTGGTGAACATGCAAAATATGAAATATTTGACGGCACTCACTTTATTTATATAAACAATGTTAACCGTATTACAGAGATTGCTGATGGTTTATTACTTAAGGCTAATTAATATGCAAGGAAAAAAATAGTGCCGCATAAGATAACACATTAAAATAGGTATATTGTTTTCATATAGAAAAATAATTTACAGATATTTGATTGACTTTGGTAACTATAAATTGTCGCTTAACGGTTCTCCAATTTGTTTGAGGCTTTCGTAATTTTGATATAAGATTAAAAATGAGATGCTAAACATAGAATGGCTAGCATCTCATTTTATTTTATATATTAGTGGAAGACGTGTTAATATTCCAGAGTTGTTATAGACATATAATAGGGCAGGGAATTATAATAATGTAGAAAGATGAAAGAGATAAGGGGATGAATATTTGTATATAAAAATAGATGTAGATGATACTGTTCCAAAGTGGTCGTTAATAGAAGCATTGTTAGTATTAGGAACTATCTTTGCTATAGATTGGCTACTGCCATTTCATAAAATGAAATGGTTTAGTAATTTAAGTGAGCTTATAAGTCCAAATAATACATTTTTGGGAGAGATATTTTTATCCGTAGTAATTAAAGGAGCTTTTTTCTTTATTTTCATTGGTTTAATTATTAAGCTAGGGTATCATTTATCGTGGGCTGGTGTGGGTTTAAGGAGAGGACAAGGGGAAGGTTGGCTAACCATGGGCATTAGTCAAGGAATATTACTTTTTTTTACAGTAACAATTGTAGGAACGATAATTAGTTGGTTCTTTCCTATTGAAGTTGAACTTCAAAATGTTACAGAAATACTTAGTACTGCTCAAAATGGATATGAAAGAGTTTTATGTGTATTGATTGCGGCGGTAATTGCGCCTGTTAGCGAAGAACTATATTTTCGTGGATTTCTTTATCCTGCTGTAAAGAAAATAATAGGTAAAATTCCTGCGGTAATATTAACAAGTGCGTCTTTTGGTGTTCTGCATTTTGATATAATTAGATTTATACCTATAATGTTGGGTGGCGTTTGGTTAAATATGCTTTATATAAGAACTGAATCGTTATATACCTCAATGATAGCCCATTCAGTTTGGAATTTTCTTATGGTATTTATGCTATTTTGGGCTCAGTCTGCCGGGGCAGTATAGAAGAAGTATACAAAGGGAAATATTTAATAATATAGTTTGTGAAATAATATGTGAAAGGTTGATTTTTCTTGAAAAAGATAAAGATAATATTAGCATTACTTATAACTGGAATGATGAGTTATTATTTTAATTATTACATGATTAATTATTCTAATGTACAGGGTTATTCTAATAAGAAAATAGATACTAAAACATGTGATTTAGTTATTAAATATGCCAGAATTTTGGATGGCACGGGAGAAAAAGACTTTTTCCGTGGAGATATAGCGATTAAAGATGGAATTATCGTAGATGTTGGAAATATAAATAATGAAGATGTTTTAGTGTTTGATGCAGGTGGCTTGACTGTAATACCGGTGCCTGTAGAAATTGAAAATACGAATGTTGTAATGGAACATCTTTTGAAAAATAGTTATCCACGTTATCCTGCTCATTACATTTATTTTCAAAATGAACCCTATAAGGGACTTACTTTAGCTCAAATTGCTAAAAAAAGAGGAGAAAAACCTGAAAGGGCTTTTGCTTATTTAAAACGAAAGTTGCCTTCAACGGAAAAGGTGTATCTTTTTACTCAAGATGTAGATGAGAAAAAACTACAAAACGGGGATCATTCTCTTAAAGAATTATTGGCTTTTTTAACAGGTAATCTTGCACAGGCTCAAGGCTTAGATGATAAGGGAATGATTAAAGAAGGCTGTAAAGCTGATTTGTGTTTTTTTAGAAGTGAAGAGTATGACGAAGAAAGTTTAAAATCACTTTTTTTAAAAGGGGAGATTCCACCATCTATAACAATTTGTGAGGGCGGGAAAATTGTTAATCAATAAACACTTTTTCTTGACAGAGCTTTAGTAGATTGGTTTGTGTTTTATTTTCTTCTGATTTCCATTTTCCTGGGTTGTGGATGTAGTAGCGATTATTGTTTAGACGAAATAAGTGACTTAGTTCTTGAAAGAAAGGTGGACATGTTTGACATTCGTTGATTATTAGCTTACTCTTTTCCACGGTGTAGAGAATTTGATGGTTAACAGTGACTTGGGGATTTTCCTTGGCAGAGAAAAAGCATGTACCAGGTTCAAGATGATAAATGAATTCAAGTGGATGCTTTTCCCCATTCGTAAAAACTAGGAAATGTGCAATTAACTGGTTTGGAAGTCGGGAATAAGGGAATTCTCCAAGGGGAACATTGATATTACGATGCACAGGAACAGGCTTTTTGGTTATAGGATCAGGTGAAAAATGAAACTTAATATCTCCAAAAGAGATGAAAAGGGGATTAGTAGAATTTGAAATACATAGGTAATAGAAGAAATTATCAAAAGACAATTCCTCTTTTAAGCTTACTTTAAATAAATTTGAAGTGCCATTTACATTAGGGTTATCTCTAAAGTTAGATAGGAATATAGTAGGCCTTCCTTGTTTAAGAACTGATTTTACAGAGAGATTTACAAAGCGAGAAAGATAAGATAGGTTGCGTAGTTTTTCTGGGGCGGGAACGATAGTATTAAGAAGAGGATTTTCAAGATTAATTGTAGCCCGAAGGAGATGTCGGAAAAATATGGTAGCTATTGTACCTATCAATAGAGGCGCTATTTGTAGTATGAAGATACTTGAGAAAGGTGGTTCATATTGCATAAGAAGAGTAGTTGCCCATAAAACAAGTATGAAAAAAATATTTATGTCTATGTACGTGAAGATCATTTTACGAGGTGTTAAGGGGAACATATAATGCATTTGATATTTTTCAATAAGATTGTACATTAATCCAGTGAGATTAGTTTCACTACGATAGGAAAGACTAACAAACTCCTCCAGAATATCTTGAAGCTTGTCTAGTCTTCTTTGAGTAATAATCGAAATAAAAGTACCTACTGAGCCGAGAAGGGTTAGAAGACCTCCGGCTACGGAAAGAATTATAAAGGTATAGCAGGAGTCTGTTATCATAAGGGATCACCTGTTTTTACTATAAATTAGTCTAGCGCTAAAAGGTTTCGATATTAAAGCGGTAATTCTTAGCATTATCAGCCAGTTCGATATAACCTTCTTCTCTAGCCCATATTTCTAAATTATGAAGGAAATATTGAATTAAACTGGTATGAAGTCCTTCTTGAGCAGCGGTTTTGCTTATACAGGATACTTTATCTAAAAAAACCTGACAACCTTGTTCAAGTTTGTGTGCGACCAGATATTCACTGACAGTGTTAAAACAACGGCTAAGGTATTCCCAAAGAAGGTTAGTAAAAGGATAGTTTTTAGATAAGCAAGATAAAAAGATTTGTTCGATACAGCCCAAATAACAAGTAGTAAAAACTTTTTGATTATCGGTATTAATGTGATAGAGATAAGATTTTAAAAGTTCATTTATGCCCAGCTTAGTTAGTGTAAAGGGTTTTCTTCTCATAGATTGAAGTATGTACCCGAGGGCTTTAGTAAGAGGATCAGAAGGTGGAATATGACCGAACGTAGTTTCTAATTTTGTATCATCAATTGAGCTAACTTGACCAAGGTCGAGGTATGAGGTATTGTTTTCAAAGCAGGGAGGTTGAGATAAAATTTCCTGTAGCTTTTTTACAAAAAGAAACGAATCATAAGTATAATTTGTGTGTTTATCAAGCATATTATCTCCTCATTGTATTAGTATGCTTTATGGTAGTTTGTTTTATAATGGGGATTTTATTCAGGAGACAGAGGGACGGTTCTTTTGCTTCCTTTTGCTTTTGTACTTCATTTGCTAGGAAACTTGATTTATAATTGATTTGAATTGATTTGTACAAAGTCTGTTACAGTTAGCTATGAAGATGAAATAAAAGTAATTGAGGGGTTCGTTTTAATGAAAATTAGTGGGGCGTTTTTAGAGACTTTGCAACGAGTAGTTATTCGGATGATTAGTATGAGGGGGCAGAAGCAGGTTGACAAAGGAAAATAAAGAAACGTACAAAGTGAATATTACAGGATATGCTCATGATGGAGCGGGTGTTGGGAGGATAGATGGACAAGTAGTTTTTGTACCGGAAGCTATAAAAGGAGAAGATGTTCTAGTTGAAGTAATTGGGAAAAACAAAGGTATATTGAGGGGCAAAATAAAAAAAGTAATAAACAGCAGTGACGAAAGAACAGTACCTATTTGCAAAGTTTATTCTCAATGCGGAGGTTGTCAATTACAACATGTTTCCTATAATGCACAGCTTAAAATAAAAGAAGACATCATAAGGGATACCCTCAAAAGGATTGGGGGTATTGATAATGTCGCTGTACAACCTGTTTTAGGTATGGAAAATCCTTGGAGTTATCGTAATAAAGGAAATTTTCAAGTAGGGGAAAAAAATGGCGAAGCATATTTGGGATTTTTTGAGGAAGGTTCACATCAAATTGTATCTTACTCATGCCAACATTTATTTTCTCCTGAGGTAACAGCTCTTGTTGATTTTCTCGGGGATTTATTAACCCGTTATAAAGTAAAAATAGCGAGTGAAGATAATCTCGGTTTGTGTAATGTGCTTATAAGGGAAAGTAGGGACAATGGAGAGATTATTGTAGCTTTTATATATTCGGGTGTTTATAGCGACAAACTAAACATTATTTCCCAGGAAATCATACACACTTTTCCGAAAACTGTTGGTATTTGTCAAAGCAAGAATACTAAAAAAGTTGGAGCAGTATTAGGGAAAAGCATAGAAATAATTGAAGGAAAAGATTGGATAGAAGATAAATTAGGAACGTTTATTTATACAATATCCCCTGCATCCTTTTTTCAAGTAAACAATGCACAAGCGGAAGTGTTATATGAAAAGGTATTAGAGTATGCAGAGTTGACTGGAAAGGAAACAGTGGTTGACGCTTACTGTGGGGTAGGTACAATAAGTTTGTTTCTGGCTCAAAAAGCGAAAAAAGTGATAGGAATTGAAATTGTGTCAGAAGCGGTAACGGATGCAAGGAAAAATGCAGAAAAAAACAATGTATACAATGTGGAGTTTATCGAGGGGAGAGCGGAAACGGTGATGCCCCAGATGGCACGAAGTGGAGAAAAGCCTAATGTTGTTGTAGTAGACCCACCAAGGAAGGGGTGTGGTAGGGAGCTACTGGATAGCATTATTGCTGTGAAGTCAGGACGTGTAGTTTATGTAAGCTGTAACCCTGCCACGTTGGCTCGGGATTTGCGGTATTTGGTAGATGGAGGCTATGCAGTGGTGGAGGTGCAGCCTGTGGATATGTTTCCGTGGAGTGGGCATGTGGAGACGGTAGTACGACTACAACGCCAGAACCCTTGATTTTACTTGAGTTCAAGCACTTTTATGACTTCTTTAGTTTCAGTAAAAATAGCGAAAATTACCACCAAAAAGACCTAAAAAGCAGTATCAAAATCAAAATCGCGATATAACCTGGTACGTGGGAATACGTCTATCGGCAGTGTGTTTTGAAGTTCAAAAAATGGAAAAT
>JAQUGH010000083.1 GCA_028684195.1 Clostridia bacterium
AGCACCATATAAAGCTGTTTTGACTCATGGGTTCCTTGTAGATGAAAAAGGGAAGAAGATGTCAAAGTCATTGGGTAACGGGATTGACCCATTAGACGTAATTGAAAGAATGGGAGCAGATATCCTCAGATTGTGGGTATCTTCAGTAGATTATCGTAGTGATATAGCATTATCACCCAATATATTAAAACAAATAACTGAAGCATATCGCAAAATTCGTAATACTAGTAGATATTTATTGAGCAATCTTTATGACTTTAATCCAGAAACCGACAGTGTTCAGTATGAACAAATGTTGGAAATTGACAAATGGGCCTTACTTAGACTTCATAAATTAATTAAAAAAGTTACTGAATCCTACCAGAACTACGAATTTCATACGGTACATCATATTGTTCACAACTTTTGTACGTTAGATATGAGTTCTATTTATTTGGATATAATCAAGGATAGGGTTTATACATCTATTCCTGACTCTGTGGCGAGAAGAAGTGCACAAACAGTTATGTATGATATTATTAATGCACTTGTACGAATGCTTACACCTATCTTGGCTTTTACAGCTGAGGAAATATGGCAGTATCTACCCCATAGTGAAGAGGAATGTACAGTTCAGGTTGCAAGTTGGCCTGAATATAATGAGAAATATTTTAATCAAGAAGTAGAAGAAAAATGGGATAAAATTCTTAATGTCAGGGAATTTGTAGCTAAGCCATTAGAAGAAGCACGTCAAAAGAAATTTATAGGTCATTCTCTTGATGCGTGCGTGAATATCTATGCTACAGATACCTGGTACGATTTTCTAAAGGATATTGAGGATAAATTACCTAATCTCTTTATAACTTCAAGTGTTGTTCTTCATGAATGTAATAATATTCCGGTTGAAGCATATACAAGTGAAGATATGGAAGGAATGGGAGTTGTTGTAGAAAAAGCACTAGGTGAAAAGTGTGAACGTTGTTGGATTTATTCCGAAACAGTAGGAATTAATGAGGAACATCCAACTTTATGTACACGTTGTGCCAGTGTGATGAAAGATTGTTCGTAACATCATAATATGATGAAATAAGGATTGACATTGCTGACATGCGATGTTAAACTAAATGTGAACTAAGAGAATATTATCCTTGATAATAAGAGTGAAATACACATAAACATAAGTAACATGAGAAAATAATTAAGGTGATTGAGGGACATATTAGGTAGAGACATACCTAATATGTCCTTTTTTATTACCAAATTTCCAATTGCAAGTGGTTGGTTTTAGAGAGATGGTAAATGAAAAAAAGTCTTGATTGAAAGGAGGTGTGAAGATTGAACGTTGTTCAGTACGCATTGTTTGCTTATGCTTTAACAGCAGTTATATCGTTATTAGTGGTAGGCTTGATTGTAATGATAAACAAAGTCATGTCTAGGGGCAATAATTCCTAAAATGAGTAAAATACAAATTATATAATTAAAGAAGGGGTGTAGTTAGATGGCAGATTCATTAACTCATTTATTTCCTGCAATAAGTAGTTTGTTTATTCAAGAACCATCTGTTGCTATTGCAAGGATTGTTTTAATATTATTAGGATTTACTTTAGCATATATGGGTTTCAAGAGAGTATTAGAACCTTTGATCATGGTTCCTATGGGTATTGGTATGATAGCAATAAATGCAGGTGTATTATTTTTAGAAACAGGAGGCATTGGAACTATTTTTTTAGATCCTATGATTTCTGACCCAGCTGAATTAATGAATATGATGCAAGTAAACTGGCTACAACCGATTTATAATTTTACATTTAGTAATGGTCTCATAGCTTGTCTTGTGTTTTTTGGTATAGGTGCCATGAGTGAAATTGGTTTTATTTTGGCTAGACCTTGGGCAAGTATTTTTGTTGCATTATTTGCTGAGCTTGGTACTTTCGTTACTTTAATTTTAGGAATAAAATTTGGTTTAATGCCAAATGAAGCTGCTTCAGTAGCTGTTATAGGCGGAGCGGATGGTCCGATGGTTTTATTTACATCTCTTATGCTAGCTAAAGATTTGTTTGTTCCAATAGCCATAATTTCATATTTGTATCTTAGCTTGACTTATGCAGGGTATCCTTATTTGATAAAATTGATGGTACCTAAAAAATATAGAGGTATAGATGTTGAAGTTCCTGTTCCTAATGTTTCTAAAAAAACAAAATTCATATCCACTGTAGTAATTTGTGGTGTTTTATGTTTTCTACTCCCAGTGGCTGCACCATTAGTTGTTTCCTTCTTCTTAGGTGTTGCGATAAAGGAAGCGGAAATTACTGCATATCAGGAATTTTTGGAAGGACCTTTAACCTATGGAGCTACCCTGTTTTTGGGCTTTATCTTAGGAACGCTCTGTGAAGCACAAACAATAATGGATCCTAAAGTTGGTATATTGGTAATATTAGGCATTGTAGCTCTTGCAATATCTGGCGCAGGTGGACTATTGGGAGGATGGATAGTTTATTGGGTTACTAAGAATTATAATCCTGTTATTGGTATTGCGGGTATCTCTTGCTTACCGACAACAGCGAAAATTGCTCAAAAAACTGTAATGGCCGAGAATCCATTTGCTGTTATTATGCCTCTTGCCATGGGAGCTGGAGTAAGTGGCGTAATTGTATCTGCAATTGCAGCAGGTGTGTACATTTCAACAATCCAAATGATTATGTAATGTAAATTTGCTAGATTGAGAAATTGAGAAAGCGAGAGACTGAGGAGCGTGTGAGTTAAAAAACTATATTAAAAAAGAGACGTCTCAAGTTCATGCTGTGTTACATGCAACTGAAGAAGCAAAAAAGGGATTCATAGTAAATGCGTCTACAAGTACAAGCATAGCTACTAAAGTAGCTATAGTTCGTAATGAAAAATGGATAGCGGTAGCGATTTTGGTCAATCGGCGATTCATCCAATTACGAATCATATGAGGGCTGGATTAGGAGTTATGCATATTTAATGTGTGTGAAGAACTAAAATGCAAGTTCAAGGAATAAAATAGTGGCGAAACAGGGACAATAATAAGGCTATATGTATGCCTTGGTTGTCCCTTTTTTTTATTCATAAAATACAACTAAAGAAAGGAGCGTAGTCCATGGAACAAGAGAATGTAAAAGTGTGGGATACTTTAAAAAGAGACAAGGAAGAAAGAATCGGGCAAGTGAAAAATTTGGTCAAAGAAGGGAAGGTTGTAGCTGCTAAAGATACTGTTGCTTTATTAGAGGGGGTTATAAAGCCTGGTGATAAAGTAAATCTAGAAGGTAACAACCAGAAACAGGCTGATTTTTTAGCTGATTGTTTATGCAAGGTAGATCCAAAGAAAATATATGATTTGCATATGGTGCAATCAGTAATAGCTTTAAAAAGTCATTTGGATGTATTTGAGAAGGGTATTGCAAAAAAACTTGACTATTCATTTTCTGGTACACAGGCAGGTCGCTTAGCTGAATTTGTTAAGGATGGTAAGCTTGAATTAGGATCTATTCATACTTATTTAGAATTATTTGCGAGGTATTATGCAGATTTAGTTCCAAGAGTCGCTTTGGTAGTTGCTTTTGAAGCTGATAAGGAAGGTAATCTTTATACTGGTTTTAATACCGAAGATACCCCGGTTATTGTAGAAGCAACTGCATTTAAACAAGGCATAGTGATTGCACAAGTAAATAAGATTGTTGATAAGGTTACTAGAGTTGATATTCCTGCTGGTTGGATTGATTTTGTTATAGAATCTCCTAAGCCATTTTATATTGAACCATTATTTACAAGAGATCCTGCTTTAATTACGGATACTCAAGTTTTAATGGCAATGATGGCTATTAAAGGCGTCTATGGGGAATATGGCGTCCAAAGCTTAAACCACGGTTTAGGTTTCTTTACAGCGGCTATTGAACTTTTATTGCCAACTTACGGTGAAGAATTAGGGCTTAAAGGCAAAATTTGTTCGTACTTTGCACTGAATCCACATCCTACGATGATTCCTGCTATCGAAAGCGGTTGGGTAAAGAATATGCACTGCTTTGGTGGAGAGTTGGGGATGGAAGAGTACGTTTCAGCAAGATCTGATGTATTTTTTATAGGACCTGATGGAACTCTTCGCTCAAACAGGGCGTACAGTCAAGCAGCTGGTCATTATGCAATGGACATGTTTATAGGTGGTACCTTGCAAATTGATAAATACGGCAACAGTAGTACAGCAACTGCAAATAGAATTTCCGGTTTTGGAGGAGCGCCTAATATGGGTTGTGATGCCAAAGGTCGACGCCATTCATCTGAAGCTTGGCTTAAGTGTGGAAAAGAATATGGTCTGCAAGAGGAGTTAATTGGTAACTTGCCTCGTGGTAAGAAATTAGTTGTTCAGATGCAGGAGACTTTTAAAGAAAAATTAGAGCCTACCTTTGTTGAAGAACTTGATGCTTGGAAGCTTCAAAAGAATGCTAACTTAGATATGCCTCCTATCATGATTTATTCAGATGATTTGACTCATATCATTACCGAGGTTGGTATTGCTTATGTGCATAAGTGTACAGATATGAAAGAAAAGATGGCTGCAATAAGAGCGGTTGCTGGTTACACTGAGATTGGTATGCAAGCTGACGAAAAAGAGACTGAGGCTTTGCGTAAGAAGGGTATAGTTAAAACCCCAGAAGATTTAGGTATTGATGTGTCTAGAGCTAATAGATCAATGTTGGCTGCTAAAAATATTAAAGAGTTAGTCGAATGGTCAGGCGGTTTATATAACCCACCTGCAAAATTTGTAAATTGGTAGTTGGAAAGGAGGAATAATCGGTGGCCTTAAATGAAATGAAGTTTGAATTCAAAGCGGAGAATCCAAAGTCTATTAATAAAGGATGGTCACATTTTGGTGTTGTTGGATCTGGTGATATGGAAATTCTTATGGAAAAAATGGATCTTAACGGATCAGTACAAGTTAAGATCGTTACACCAGTGACAGGCTTTGATAATGTATGGGGAATGGTTATGGAAAAATTTATTAGGAGTAGCAATTTGGGTGATGTCTATATTGAAATAAATGATAATAATGCCACCCCGGTTGTTGTTTCTATGAGGTTGCGTCAAGCTTTGGCTGATGCTAATAAACAAGAAGAGGAGGTGGATGAGGATGCTTAAATGGGATGAATTACAAAAAGCTAATTTTACTGATTCAAATGCCAGAGCACGTGCTTATGGCTTGGTGGATAAAGGGACTTTTACGGAATTTGTATCTCCCAAAGATAAATTATCTAGTCCACATCTTCCTGTTTTAGGTGAAGCTATTGAATTTGATGATGGAATTGTGACAGGGGTCGGATTAATTGGGAAAAGACCAATATTTGTAGTATCACAAGAAGGTAAATTTATAGGTGGTGCTGTGGGTGAAGTTGGTGGTGCTAAGATGGTAAAAACAATAAAGTTAGCACTAAGAGCATATGAGGATGTTAAGAAAGAACACCCTGATTCTTATGAAGATAGATTACCGGCAGTGGTTATATCTTTTGAAACAGGTGGAGTTAGATTGCACGAAGCTAATGCCGGTTTATTGGCTCATGCTGAGGTTATGGATCAAATACAAGACGCAAGAGGAAAAATTCCTGTTATCACAATAATCGGAAGCAAAGTTGGTTGTTTTGGTGGTATGGGTTTTGTTGCAGCGGCTACTGATGTTGTTATTATGAGTGAAAATGGTCGTTTGGGTTTAACTGGTCCGGAAGTAATAGAACAGGAAATAGGCAAAGATGAATTTGATGCAGGAGATAAAGCATTAGTATTTAGGACTACAGGCGGTAAACATAAATATATCATGCAGGATTGCAACTTTTTGGTTGCAGATAAAATTGGAGCTTTCAAAACTCAGCTAGATGAAGTAATGAAGATACCATTTAATGAGATTGAAGGGTATCGTAGAATTGGTTCATTGAAGTTGGTTGAAGAACAATTGGAGCTTGTAAAAAAAGCAGTTGAGATTGCACCAAAAGATTCTAAAGATATGTGGAAGTATTTTGGGAATGAAAACCCGGAAAGTCTTACGAATATGTCGTATGACGAGTTTATGAAATCAGTAAAACGTCGGGAAAGAATTTGTAAGTAAAGGAGGATGAATAAATGGAAATGGAGCAGACAATGATTGGTAGAGGCAGAGATGCTATCGACATGATCTTTGATGATAGCTCAGTGCAGGAGAACGAAATCGGAAATTATCAATTTGATTCAGAAATAGGACCTGGTGCTGTTGTTGGAACAGCACAGTTAGAAGGTCAAGCAGTAACATTTATAGCCAGTGATGCACAAGCTATTAATCCTAGATTTAATGTTGTTTATTTTGGAATAATAGGTTTGGAAGAGGCCTACAAGATGGCGCTATCTGTCTATCATACAATTGAAGCTGATAAGGATAAGCCTCTTGAACAGAAAAGAGCGATTGTCTTAATTGTTGACACACCAGGAAATGGACCCGGAAAAGTTGAGGAAATTATGGGTATGAACAAATCTACTGGTAGTTATCAATTAGCATTAGCTGAAGCAAGAAAAGCAGGACATCCAATTGTAGCTATGGTTATTGGTAGAGCTATCAGTGGAGCATTTTTGTGCCATGGTCTTCAGGCGGATCATATTCTTTCACTGGCAAAGAATTTTGGTACGATGATTCATGTTATGCCAATAACTAGTATTTCTAGGATTACGAAGATTGATATTGAGCGTTTAGAAGAATTATCAAAAGGGAATCCTGTATTTGCCGCGGGTGTTGATTTTTTCTATAAATTAGGTGGCGTAGAAGAGAAGGTAGAAAAAGTAGAAGATATGAGAAGCTTAATAAAAAAACATATTGATGAAATAAGAGCTTTAAAAGTAGCTGGTAACTTTGAAAAATTAGGTCCATGGGGTCGTGGTACATTAGGCGACGAGCGTGGAGGAAGAACATCCAGAAAGGTAGTTATGAAATTAATGGATGCTCAGTATGAAGCAGTAGCGGAAAAATATTTAAATGCTTAGAGGTGATCGGGATGAAGGAACTCTTCGATGATTTAAAAAAAATGGTAGATGAGTTTGGCACTGCTCCAACTATTGAGGAAATGCCAAAAAGAAGTTTGTCTGATAAGGGGATCAATGGTCCTACGGCTGCCCATGTTATCGAAGAGGTTCATAGTCCCTTGAATCTCGCTTATCTCACTTTTACAACGGGATCTTCAGCTTTTCAAAATATAGTTGGTATAACTTATGCTGAAATGGATAACAGGATAAAAGCAACGCACAAAGCATTGAAAAATGCTGGTGTTAAAAAGGGTGATAAAGTGTTATTTGCTTATCCACCCCTTGTAAATGTGTTTTCTCAAAAAGCATTGGAATCATATGGCTTAGAATGGAGCTTTTTATGCCGATCTAGTAGAGATGCTTTTATATCGGAATTCTATGAGAAAAAGCCTGATGTTATTGTTGGTGAATCTTCGTTTTTAAGGGCCTCACTTGAAGATGCGAAAATGATGGATTTGGTACAATATTTGCCTAAGGGAAAGGTGCTGATAACAGCAGGGACACCTCTTGATTTGGAGTTGTTACCGGTGGCTGAAGAAACCATCAATTCTAAAGTTCATGATTTGTACGGTTGTCAAGAGTTTGGTTGGTTGATGCTTGATGGTGTACTTTTGAGAGATGATATAAGTATGTTGAAGTTATCTACATCAAAGGATACTCACTATGAAGTTGTAGTAGGTGGATTACCGATGGGTGATAGCTTCGTATATGCAGAGTCAGGTCATGTCTGTAATAAAGAGGGAAAAATCATTACTTATCGGAGAAAGAGAACATATCCAGAATATGAGGTGGTAGTGAAAGAAACAACCCTCTCCTCTCAAGATACAATTAGTCGTGTAGCTCGTACAATTCTAAGGATAAAGGGGCGAATAATCAAAGTAGATCCGGATGTTAAAGTATCAGCAACGCATACCATATTGGAATTAAGACCTGGGATAGGCACTTACAATAAGGATGATTGTTTTGTTATTGAAGGTCCTGAGAAAACAAAGCTTTTTGATGATATGGTGAAGGCCCAGTTGGATTATCAGCAAAATAGTAAGAAAGATCCTACTTGGATAAAGTGAAACTTCTTTTCAGTAGAGTTTTTCTTCATCTCTACTGAAAGTTAGTTGAACCATTCCAGGAGCTTAGCGTTGCTTATCTCCCACAAAAAAAGATGGAAAATTAGCAACGGTTAGCTATTCGGATTAAAAGTAGGTAAGTATGATTATAAAAAGGCACAACCTATTAGAAATAACAAATATGGGAAGAAACAAGATATTTCAACAGTTAAAAGCTTTTAAGCAACAGTATGATTTTGACTTAATAAGAGAGTTAATTGTTGAAGGTTATGATGGTATAAAGGTTCCTGGAATAATTAGACGTGAAGAGAACACAATAATCAAAGGAACAATTCCGGTTGGCTTTTCTTCACCATTTAGATATCAGGATAATAGGCTTAGGATTCCTGGTTTTGTACCTAAAGAAGAAATTGTCAAAGCAGTTTCTCCATATGAGGTAATAAAGCAGGAATTTGTTTTTAGGACAAAGTGTTTACAAGCCTTAAAAGAGATTGTACAACTTGCGGATGAGTTCAAGATTTGTTTAGGTGTTTGGGGATCGTCTGGTTTAGAAATATATTCAGGATTACCTTATACAGATGACAATTCAGATTTGGATTTACTCATAAATCCTTGTGAATATGGCAAACTAAAAGAATTTTACTCTGATCTAAAAAAAATCGGAGAAGAATATAAGTGTGGCATAGATCCTGAATTGAATTTACCTAATGGTTATGGAGTGAAAGTTGCAGAATTATTTATGAATACTGAGGACATTTTGGGTAAAAGTATAAATGACGTAAAGCTTATACCCAAAAAATCAATTATTTGCATGCTTAAAAATTAAGCATAAATAAAAAAAGGAGAGAAAAATTATGGAAATTAAAGCACGTGTACCAGCAA
>JAQUGH010000084.1 GCA_028684195.1 Clostridia bacterium
CGCACCGGGCTCCTCAGAGATACTCCCATCTGTAATCTGCTATTACACTTTAGTGCATAGTTTTCTTGGTAATCGTCGCAGTGAGGTTTGCATCATTTATCCAGCCCTACATGTCCGGTAGATGTTTACTTTGCACTAACGTATCTCCGTTAACCCCTTCCCCATGTGATTGGCTTTCCCAATCTCAAAGTACTATGGGTTAATCCGAATCCCTATAAACCATCTGATAAAGACACTAAGCGATTCACTCAAAAACCAAACTACGGTTTTTGGTTCCCTGCTTATGTGTACGCTTCACCTTACTGTTACCAGTTTCGGTGCAACACTCGATATGGGTGGCTGGCTAAGCCTTACCCAATAGAGACTTTAACTCTATCTGAAGCACCAAGCTTTGCTTGGCGTACTAACGTTCAGGATTACCGAAGCCTTTGAGGTTTAGTGCGATAGCACTTGGCGAAAAGGTTTTGATAATCCGTTGTTAGCCGGAGTTTCCCAGACATTCAAATGTTTTAATATGTTTTATGTGTTTTAATGTGTTTTAAAAGGATGCTATATAGTGATTAATGAAGAAAAATTAACTAAAGTAGAATCTCAAATACTTGATTTACTTAGGCAAAATAAATTTACTTTAGAAGAATTTAAAAACTTAAAAATAAATTTAGATTATAGTGTTTCTAAATCTTTAATCTAAATTATTTATTTCATCTTTAATATCAGCAAGGTTATCTTTTATATCTTCCAAGTAGTTGTGTTATATTGATAATATTTCTAAGGATTCTTTCATTATACATTCTCTTGATTTCTCAGAATAAAATTTACATGAAATTATACAAGAAGTATAATTATTATTTGATGACATAAATGGACATATATTTCCTGACATATTATATCTCTCCTTTCTTTATAATTTTATATACAATATAATTATATTATATATTTATGAAGGATTTTCCTTCATTTTGTTAAAATGATGTATGATGAGAATAACTAAACCACTTTTACTAAAATTACGTGATAAAATTTCTATAAAAAAGAGGATTTTCCTTCACACACACCGAAATAGTTAATTATAATTAACTATTTCGGTGTGTGTGATCTCAATAAAAATAAATGTAGTATTAAAATCTATGATAAAAATCCTTCTGAATTGGCTAAACTACCCATATATACTATTAAAAAAGCAATTTAAAAGGTGATTTGATGGATAAAAAAAATATTAGATTAAAGAAAGGGGGTAATGCTATGATGCATAAAAAGTTTAAGTCGTTAGACTTAGGTAAATTAAATAGCAAAAAATCCACTATAGTTTCATCTGAAAAAGCATTAGAAGATATTTACCCCATTAATTGGTCTAAAAATGTACTGTCTGGCAAAAAGAAAGTCATTGTTGAATTTAGTAAATAATTTATTTTTGAGGTTTTGTGTATGTGTAGTGTTGGGGATATTATAATAGTTGAAAATTATAGTCATAATGGAATAAACATCAATAAACATTCTTTTATCGTTTTAAATGATGATGCAGGACAAATTCAAGGTTTAGACTATAACTTAATTTGTAATGTAATGTCATCCTTTAAAAACGAAGAACAAAAGAAGAAAAAACTTAGTTATCCAGGGAACTTCCCGATTGTGCCAGAAGATTGTGATTCAATTCAAGGTAATGATAAAAGTGGTTATATAAAAGCCGAACAACTATATTACTTCAATAAAGAAAAAATACAGTATGTTGTTATTGGACGATTGAAAGAAGATATTTTCAATTTGTTAATCGAATTTATTGAAGAAGAATTAGACAGTTTTGAACAAATAATAGATAACTTATAGACTCCTACGCAGGGGTCTTTTCTCATTTAAGGAGTATATTATTACTCCCCTATTTTAATTTGCGAGGTGAAAAATAGATAAATGATAAAGAGGAAAAGGAGACTAATCCACTTGTTGATTTCCTTATTGATTTAGTTGAGAGAATAGAAAAATTAGAAGAAAATCTTACTATTTCACAATCTCAATAGTTCCATTTGAATTAACAATATATTTTTTGTTAATGTGTTTTAAATTTAATAATGAAAGGACTAAATTAATATGTTTAATAAAAATAAAAAGCAAGAACAAGCAACAATAATTTGGGGTAAATATAAATGGGATACTACTTGTGTGCAAAAAGTTTAACATATCCACATTTATCTGGAATAACTCCTAAACTTTTTGAAACGTCTGGTGTGAATATACCATTTGATTCTTTTGTGGCAGATATTAAAACTGCATATGATGTATTATTGTCTTTTGTCAAACCACCAAATGATGTGTTCCCACAATTGGGACAAGGAGATACTTGAAATTTTCCCGTAACTCATCCCTCCTTTCTATAAAGTAATACATACATGACCTGTGAGTGGAAATTTTGGCTAACGTCCTGCACTCCCGACGTCTCTGAACTTACAGGCTTGTCCAAACCTTAGATAGCTCTTATCTTAGGTTTGGACAAGCCGCCTAGGTTAGCGAAGGGATGTGGCGCGGCTGGCTTCAGCCCTTCTACAAATCCTGCCCCCGTTGAACCAGCTTATCCGCGCCCTTGTGAGAAGACTTGCTGTTAGTCGATCGTATTTTGCCAATGACATGCAAATGTTTTATGTTTTATTTATTATATTTTTGTATAGTTTTTCCTCTTTTTTTGTATTTATACTAAATAATAATATAACAATGTGCTATTAATAATTCTAAAATCCTCTCCTTGGGCATAATATTATTGTTGTACTAATAAATGGGAGGTGTTATCATATAGATAAGGATAATCGTAAAGGGGGAAAACCCATGTCTACTGTGTTAGCTAGAGAACAAGACCTTAAAAACAAACTTAATAAAATTAGCAGTAAAGCTCACCCATTAACTGGCAAAAGCAACATGATTGAACTCGACCCCAAAAACCCACATCATAAAGAATGGTTCAAAATAGATAGATACAAGGAGAAATAAAAACACATGCCAGATATAGGAGATATTTATACAGCTATAATTTATTTTAAAGGTCATAGTAGAAATTTTAAAGTAAGACCGGTATTAGTATTAAATGACCTTAATAACGGTTGGTATACTATTGCTGAAATAACATCCATATCGCCAAAAAATCCACCGGGTTACTATGATTTATATAAAGAACCAATACTTAATTGGCAGGAATGTGGGTTAAATGAACCTTCATTTGTTAAATGCAAAAATATACATAATGTTGAAGAAATTCGATTGCATAATAAAATTGGTACTATGAACTACAACGACTTCATTAACATTGTAGATAAAATTTTAATTTACTAAAACCTCATTTATTTGAGGTTTTTTTCTTTAAAAACCCTCATGCACAATTCAGACCCGCAAGGGCAAAATATGTCGGCTAACGTCCTGCACTCCCGACGTCTCTGAACTTACAGGCTTGTCCAAACCTTAGATAGCTCTTATCTTAGGTTTGGACAAGCCGCCTAGGTTAGCGAAGGGATGTGGCGCGGCTGGCTTCAGCCCTTCTACAAATCCTGCCCCCGTTGAACCCGCTTATCCGCGCCCTTGCGGGAAGACTTGCTGTTAGTCGATCGTATTTTGCCAATGACATGCAAATGTTTTATTATGTTTTTAACTTTATTTTATTATATTCGCTATTATATATAATTATATTTCTACTTTTTGCAGGATTCTCCTCCTTTCTGTCTAATTATGCAAATAAGGTAGATCGGAGGATATCCTATATATGGATAAAGATAATTTTATTGAAGTTGGAGAATTCTATCAAAAATTAAATGATATAGTAGGCTCTAATTTACCCTTACAAAAAATATATCGTTCTAAAGGTTTTCCAACTCATTTAGTGAAAAGAAAACATTTTTCCTGCATAAAACATATAGATAATATTCCAGATATTATAAAAGCTCCTGACTATATTGGAATAAATCCAAATGAACGTGAAGATACCATAGAGATAATAAAGGTGTTTAAAAAAAATATATTAGTTGGGATTAAGTTAAATATAGACGAGAATTACCTGTATGTTTCTACAATGTATGAGTTACAAGAATCTAAACTTGTTAGAAGATTACATAGCGGAAGGCTTAAAAAATTCAAATATTGACGAAAATGAATAATTGATGTATCATAATTATTAGGAATGAATAAAATTATAGTGTAGGATTATTAAGGTCGGAAATGGTTCCCGACACACTCGAAAGAGTACCTGAGATGATGGATACACCGCCCATCTAATAATCCTACTGTATTCAATGAAAAGACCTCTCTTGCAGGGGTCTTTTTTCATTTACCCCACAGTAATACATGCACATTGAGACCAGTGAGGGCAAAATATGTCGACTAACGGTGCGCATTGCCGACGTCCCTGAGCTTACAGGCGAAGTCCTCGTCAAGAACTGCTTGCAGTTCTTGACGAGGACGAGGCGACTCGGTTAGCGAAGGGATGTGGCGCGCACGCAATGTCATAAAGCTAAGTTGTAATTATTTTACATACAACTTTTATGATTAGTTTTATACTTGCCTCTCGGTCTTCTTTTGTTTCTCTCATTTTGTCTTCCTTGTCTCACAGGAACAGTACTTTTAGCTATGATATTTAATATTTGTTTGAACTTTTTATTCCTTTTTCTTTTATTATTTTCTAAAAAAAGTAATATAAATTCTTCTTTTAACGTTCCTATTAGAATATTTGTATTCGTCTTATATTCATATTTATTCTCTTTTCCAGCATTTCTAGTTTCAATTATGTCATCACTTTGTTTCTTGGCTAATTCAGCCATATTTGCTAAATATATGGTTGCATAAAAATCCTGCTCTATTGCTATTTTAGATTTTGATGTGAAATTTTCAATTTCCAATCTGTTTTTTAATACATCATAATTTATTTCTACACCCCATCTTAAAAAATACAAATGTTTAAAATCTTCAATTGTATACTTTTCATCAACTAAACTTGTAATTAGGATTTCTTCTTCTCCTGAAGATAGGAGAAACCTTAAAACTCTTAATTTATAAGACTTGCCATTGAATTTGATGGTAATAATCTGATTCTCATTCTTTGCAGCCATGATCTCTTTTGAATAAGTTCTTGCTGCTCTCATCAAAAAATTTATTCCGTTATCTATCATATACGCAAATAATTTTGCTTTAGGATAACCTCTATCAAAAAGAATCAAATCCTTTATTGGCTTTTTTTCTTTTATTATTTCTTCAATCAATTCTTTTGCTACTAAACGTTCACTTGTATCATATCGACCAATTTTACTTTTAATAACAAGTTTATTTAATACATCAAATATACATGCGGCTCTAGCCCTTGCAACTTCTCTATTTTGATTTTTTGCCGTTCCATATTCTTTTCTTAATATTTCTGTATCTGGTATTTCAAATACACTTCCATCAATAGCACTTAATCTATAACCATCCCATAATTCTAAATCATCACATTCATTGTAAATACTATCTGTAAGCTCTTCATTCAATTCTATAAAGGCTTTAGGATCTATTTTAAGTCTACTCTCAAGATATGCTTGTTTTGTTATTGAATCATCTCTTTTTAATGCTTTTTTAAAGAAATTATTCAGTTCTAGCTGTATAGATTTTTTCCCAATATTTAAAATAAAAAGCATTGTTTCTTTAAATCCCATTTTTGATCTCCTAGAAAAATATTGTGGTTTAAATCTATTTGAACATTTAATTAAGAAATCGTCAATCTTTTTGTTTGTTCTTTCAAGAATTATTAAATAAGCCTTTTTTAGTTTCATCGTAATCACCCATAATCATTAAAGGTACACAATAAAAGATGTGTTCTTTTTGATTATTAAGCACATTTTCAAAAGTCAAGTCTTTTTTTGAACTTTTTACCCGATTTCTTAAAATACTTTCATATATTACTTATTTACCAATTATTTACTTGTTAGCCTTATGACATTGTCCGCGCCCCCGCGGCAATGCAGTGTTATACGCCGTTTGCCTAATTATAAAGATATCCTACCTTATTTGGGTGTACTAGGATATTTTCTGGTCATAATTTAATAATTCAGGGAGTTCATGCTGATAGTCGAAGAGCCATTGAAAGAGGCTATACAGCTAAAAATAACTATATCTATAACTTCTTTTTTATCCCAATATTGCCCTGGCCTCTATTACAAATTCATTTTGGTTTAATCAATTTTCCTGCAATATTTTTCCTTCTGGATCATAGTAAATCCCTTTCCCTGACGGCATGCCGTCCTTTAGTTCACCATTATAGAACACAGCACCTGTAGAATAGAGGATTTTTCCTCGATTTGAAAAATCTATCCTGTCGCCTTTCACTGTAATATCTCCCAGAAAGACCGGCTCTTCCAGTTCATTATAAAGGGTGCCCGTTCCTTTGTAAGTCTCGCCGACGTTTTCCGTAATAGTCCCATCAAACATTTTCTTGCCGGCACTATTATAAATAATCCCTTTTCCAAATACCAAGTTATCTTTAAACTGCCCCGCATATCTTACTTTGCCATTAACATAAAGCGTGCCCTGTCCTTCGATCAAGCCGTCGACAAACTCTCCTTCATAAACCTTTTTGGAACCCAGATACAAAGTGCCTTTACCATGAATAAATTCCCCGTCTTTCTCTCCCTCATAACTGAGCTTCTTTCCGCCCATCTCAAAATCAGCGGTCTCACCTTTGCTGCCGCAACCGGGTAGGGCAACTGTAAGAAGAATAAGCAAAGACAGACAGGCTATTGAGAATAGTCTTTTCATCTTCATCATCCTCTCACCCCACATGTCGCTGTTGGTGTTTTGACTTGAAAGGATTCCCCGGCTAGGAGCTCTTTGGTTTTGGTCCAGATATTATCCAGTACCGAGCTCACTACTTCTGTTTCACTGCCCACAAATACCCTGCTTTTGGTCTGAATCTTACCATCACGTGTCGCAGCCACAATTTCTGAATATCCTGCATTACGTCCTGTCACCACGGCTTGCGCATTGATGTCAATAACATTTGAATCGTAGGATTTGACGATGACATCAGCAGCATTGGCGCCAGCCGGCTTAATCTTCACATTGAGCTGCCTTTTGGCGCCTACTTTTAGATGAAACACTCTCGGTTCGATGGTAATCGATTCTACAGGAATCACTTTAACTTCCGCTTCCGGTTCCTGAACGGCCGCAGGCGGGTTAGGCATTGACGACTTAGAATCTGCTGAGGCGTTGGTATAGGTAAAAGAGTATGTCCAGCCATTTTTACGGTCTTTGGTAAATGATTCGCTCGATGCGTTAATTGTAAACTCGATTCCATTGGTTAATTTTTTTACCGTGCCATCCAACGTCCCTTTATTGATTGGGAATAAACCTGTATTCTCGGGTACGGTGCCGCTTAATTTACCGCCAGTTAGGGTAACAGGCACCGGTGTCGAGCCGAAGCTGACAGCCAGTTTTCCATTGCGCATAGAAAAAGTTACCTTTTGGGGCTCCTGCTCCTGTTTGTAGACGGCATCTTTTTGCTGCCGCATGGTTCCGAACAATTCCAGTTTGTTGATTTTCAGCCGGACATCCCAAGACCCCAGAATATCCTGGGCGGTGACATCCGCAGCTACAACCTTTTGCGCATTGAACAAGGTAAATGCCATGATAACTAATAGTGCTGCCGAGATTGTTTTTCTCAGTTTTTCATTCATTTGCATCTCCTCCCTATCTCATAGAGCAGTGTGTTCTTTTGCACTGAATGAGAACATTGTATTCTCTATTCAATAATATTGTACACCATATACTTGTGTATTTCGCCGTCATTGTATCTACACCACAAAATTTACATTTTCTTTCCATTAATCTATCCCAACATCCTCCTTTCTACAAAGCCCCACCACAACAATTCACGCCATGGACGGCGCGCCCTTTGCGTGTGGTTTCGGAGAACGTTCAGGATTACCGAAGCCTTTGAGGTTTAGTGCGATAGCACTTGGCGAAAAGGTTTTGGTAATCCATTGTTAGCCGATTTTTCCCGACACTCATATGTTTTAATGTGTTTTGATTCTATGTATTTTATGTATTTTAAAAGGATGTGACATAGTGATTAATGAAGAAAAATTAACTAAAGTAGAATCTCAAATACTTGATTTACTTAGGCAAAATAAATTTACTTTAGAAGAATATAAAAACTTAAAAATAAATTTAGATTATAGTATTTCTAAATCTTTAATCTAAATCATTTATTTTATCTTGTATAGCAATGAGTTTATCTTTTATATCTTCCAAGCAATCATATTGTGTTGTTAATGTTTCTAATGATTTTTTAATTATACATTCTCTTGATTTCTCAGAATAAAATTTACATGAAATTATACAAGATGAATGATTATCGTCTGATGACATAAATGGACATATGTTTCCTGACATATTATATTCCTCCTTTCTTTATAATTTTACATACAATATAATTATATATTTATGCAGGATTTACCTCTTTTTTGTCTAATATTAGTATATTGGGTAGATTGGAGGAATTGAATATGGCAACATATTTTCTTTTTTTAGATGAATTAAAGGCGAATAATGAATATAGCCATTTTTGTTTAGGTGGTTGTATTATAGAGGAAATAACCTACAAAAAAAATATAATACCATTCATTAATAACCTCAAACATCAAGTGTTCGGCAATACAACTACAATATTACATGAAACAAAAATGAGATATGCAAAAGAAGAACCTTATAAAATATTAAGAGACAAAACAACAAACAATTTATTTTGGACTGGAATGAAAGAAGTTTTTTCTAAAGATTGGTTCTGGGTAATGTGTGTTGGTATTCATTACGAAGATTATAAAACTATATATAACCTAGATTCTCGAATACTCATGACGATGTTGGCAAAGCCACACCTAGTGCTTCGTAAATAGCTCTTTGCGCTTTAAGAATTTCGCCTAAACGCAGAGTATGTCTAGGTGCCTCAAAGCATTCAATCA
>JAQUGH010000085.1:0-5801 GCA_028684195.1 Clostridia bacterium
GTCGGCAAAATAAATGCCCTCTCAGCTAATGTTTCTAGCTCCCCTTGGTCTTTATATGTATTCAATTTAAGTAAATACTATCACAAGGATTATACAGTGTCAATTTCTAGCTGCTATTAATCTTATCCTTAACAAGTGAACTCATTCGGCTAAAGCTGAACATCGAAGCCTGTCATTTGTTATATATCCATATTATTACTTTATCGTATATGCTCCACTATAGCACTTACGTAATTTGCTGTTTTTACTAAGCTTTCTACCTTTATAAACTCTTCCTTCGTATGTACTTTGCTCATTCCCACACCTAAATTTACTGCCTTAAAACCATTTGAGCTTAAATAATTAGTATCACTTCCACCCCCACTTGAAATAACCTTTACTTCAAGATTCGTAGCACGAGCCGCTTTTTGAGCAATTTTTATGATTTCTTCGTCATCATTTATGGTAAAAGCAGGATATTCTCTTGCAATATTTATTTCCAGTTGTGCACCCATTTCATTACAAACATTTTGCAAACATTCAACCATATGTGAAGTCTGTTTTTGTAATTTTCCCTCTGATAAGCTACGAGCTTCCCCTTCTATTTCAACTTTATCGCAAACAATATTTGTTGCATTTCCTCCCTTTATCATTCCAATATTAGCCGTTGTTTCCTCATCTATCCGCAATAAATCCATGCTATCTATAGCTTTAGCCGCAACCTGAATAGCACTAACCCCATTTTCCGGATTCATTCCCGCATGAGTAGCCTTCCCATGAATAACTGCACTGATCTTATTGTGTGCAGGAGCCTTGCTAATAATTGTTCCGGGATCTCCATCACTATCTAAAACAAATGCCATCCTCGACTTTAGGAGATTACAATCAAGATAGCGTGCTCCTAAGAGACCAATTTCTTCCCCCACTGTAAATAATACCTCAATATCTCCATGCTCTACTTTTTCTTCTTTTATATTTCTTAACGCCTCCAAAATAGCTACTATTCCAGCTTTATCATCACTCCCTAGAATTGTAGAACCATCACTATATATTACACCCTCTTGAACCTGTGGTTGAATTCCTTCCCCCGGAGAAACAGTATCCATGTGAGCGGAAAAAAGCACCGTAGGAACTCCTTCTTTGTTACCTTTAAGTTTACCAATGATATTTCCCGTATTAGAGCCAGCCTTTCTCCCTGCTTTTTCATCTACGATTACTTCAAGATCCATATCATTAAGTTTTTCCTTTAAGTACTCTGCAAATTCCCCTTCCTTTTTACTTAAGCTATCTATTCTGACCATCTCCATAAACTCCTTGACCATACGTTCTTGATTTATCATTCGCAACCTCCATTTATGTATTTGATTACACTACACATATATACTATACCACTAGAATAAATAAAAATAACATTAAAAAAATATCCTTATACCAATGTTTGTTTTACTTATTTTGTTTTTTATACTCATTTGCATTAATATAATGATTTGTTATACTATAATATAGTGTACTTAAATTAAAAAGAGGTATTGAGTATGATATACAGAAAGAAAAAGCAGTCACCTTTTCTTAGTGATATAAATAGGCTCTGTTGTAAAAACACAAATGATCGCTACTATAAAAAAGCAACTCCTCAAGAAAGTGAACAAATGCTTGAAAAAGAACTTGCTAAATTACGTAAATTAGAAAGAGAAATACAACATAATTTTAATTATGATTATACTAAAGTAGATATTCCCGTTGTGCATACACTTCTAACACATCACGCACATCAATGGAATAACTGGAGAAAAAATTTACCGGTTAAGTATATTATGGATTTTATTAACACTGAAAAAAAATATGGAAATCCTGAAATTGCAGCAAAACTTGATAGTGAATATTTTATTAGAAAAAGTCCTTCACAATTACAAAATAACATAAAAGGAAAACGTGAACCACATATTGAAACACCTTCCTTATATTGATATATTAAACATAAAAAACAAGATGCGATAAATCGCATCCTGAAACCTAATCCTTCGATTAGGTTTTTTATTATGAGCACGTAACAATCTACCTTGGACTGATATGAATAGTGTCACTCACAACCCATATCAATCGGTTGTTCGACCATGCAACATACCTTAACAACCCTATACAATCTTTCGACTGCATAAAATCATACGGTATTTTTTCTCAAAAATAGCATTCAGTACCCTGCATGATCTTAGCTCGACCCTATATAATAAGTTGAACCCTTATCGAAATCAAAGAGACAAGCAATTCGACCTCGACATAAATTCTCCCCACCAGATAGAATCTTCCCTCCGGCTACATACAAGCCATATTAGACCTGCATACAACCTTTGGCCGACCCATATATATCCCAATACTAGAACACATATGAGTCTGGGCTCAACCGTTACGCACCCACACTCATATATTAACCACTTATTTTTTTTTTATTCAGGTTATATCTTTTGCAACTTTTTTATTGCCATTTTTAATCATTTCACCCTAAAAATCTACTTATAATTATTATAGCTCCCATCCCTGAAAACACCGTATAAAATAGATTTTTTGTAAGACTAGCAACAATAAAAGCAGGGATCGCCGCTAATAACATCTGATTATTTAATGATATATCAAGCCCCGTCTCGTTCATAAATATTTCCGGTGCCAATAAAGAAGCTAAAACGGCAATAGGAATATATTTTAGCCAATTTAATACAAGGGGAGGAATGTTCATCTTAGATAAGACTACTAAGGGTAACATTCTGGGAATATAGGTTACTAACATCATCCCGATGATGATGGCGAATACTTTACTGTCCATTTTTCTATCATCACTCCTATTGTTGCTGTTAAAATAGTTGCTAAAATTATGTTCCAGTTTCCAGGTAAAATAGATTTGAATAATATCGACAACCCAATTGCTAACATTGCAAGAAGTATCCCTTTTTTATTTTTTATTTGCATTATTAAAAGAGCAATAAACATAGCCGGCATCGCAAAATGCAACCCAAAAGCTCGTGGATCGGGTATTATGTTCCCAACTGACGCACCAATTACTGTACTTAAAATCCAAAAGGACTGTGATGTTATATTTAAACCTAGAAAAAATAATTCTCCTTTCTTTTCTTTGGTAACTTCGCCCATAGCTACAGCAAATGTTTCATCAGTAATGCCGTAACTAATCAATGGCAAACTCCAACGTGGAATATTTCTTACATGAGGTACCAAAGCAGCACTCATCAAAATATGCCTAGAATTAACTAAAAATGTTGTAAATATAATTGCCACCGCAGACGCTCCTGCTGACATTAAACTTACTGCAACAAATTGACCAGAACCCGCATATACCAAGAGCGACATAAAAAACACTTCACTAACCGTCAATCCTATTTGCGCAGCTAAAACACCAAACGCCATCCCTACAGGTATATAACCAAAAACTATAGGCAAAGCCGCCTTTACACCTGATAAAAATTCTTTCCTTTTCAAACTTTCTCCACCTCTACTTTATTTAAAAACGTAAACATAAAAACAGACACGAGAATTATTATATCATATACAAAGTTCTTTTTACCTGTAAATATTTATTATTATCCAACTGCACCCCAAAAAGGATGTATCCATTGATACATCCTTTTTCCCCAGCTATCCCTCAAGGATACTATCCTATTAAAAGTAGCTTGCCTTTGCTATTTTTTAACTTAATGCAATACATACTTTTCAATTGCTCTTTCTACAAATTGATTAAGTGATATTCCATTGGTCGCTGCAATCAACGCTGCTTTTTTATGCAACTTTGGATTTATTCTAATATTAAAACTACCCTTATATGTTTTTTCTGGTGTTTTGCCTATTCGTTTACACATATCACAATAGTCATCTATCGATTCTACAAATGCTTCTTTTAATTTCTTTATACTCTTTCCTTCAAAGCTTACCACATCATTTATACCTGCTACAGTTCCAAAAAAACACCCATCTTCATTGCTATATTCTATTTTCGCATAATAATTATTATATTCCATCATGTTTTTCATTTATATCACCCCAATACTATATAACTGTTCTAATACTATATCTATCTGATATAATTTTAATTCATTTCTTTTTCTTTTTAGCCCAGCTATCCCTCAATGATACTACTCTGTTAAACACTAGCTTTTCTTCCGTTGAATCAGAATCCACACAAAAATATCCTTGCCTCAAAAACTGAAATTTTTCCCCATCTTTTACCTTTTTCAAACTTGGCTCTACTAAGCAAGAAGTTAAGCATTCCAATGAATTAGGATTTAATATCATCTCTTGATTATCCCCTTGTTCCCCATTCTCATTATCATTCTTGTATAAGTAATCATACAATCTCACTTCTGCTTTTATTGCCTGCTCTGCCGATACCCAGTGTAAAGTACCTTTTACCTTGCGACCACTTGTATCTGAACCACTTTTCGTTTGGGGATCATATGTGCAATGTAGCTCCAAAATTTCTCCTGTTTCTTCATTTTTTACAACTTTTTCGCATTTTATAATGTAAGCGTGTTTAAGACGTACTTCCTTCCCTGGCGAAAGACGGAAAAACTTCTTCACTGGCTCTTCCATGAAGTCTTCTTGCTCAATGTATATTTCCCGGGAAAAAGGAATCGTCCTCTCTCCCATTTCAGGATCATTCGGATTATTTTCTGCTTTCATTTCTTCGACTTTTCCCTCGGGATAATTGTCAATAATTACCTTAAGAGGTCTTAATACCGCCATAACACGTACAGCCTTATCATTTAAATCTTCCCTTATACAATGTTCTAATAAGGATACCTCCACCAAACTATTCGCCTTGGAAACCCCTATCCGCTCGCAGAAATCTCGAATAGACTCAGCCGTATAGCCACGTCTTCTTAGCCCCGATATTGTTGGCATTCTAGGATCATCCCAGCCTTTAACATTACCCTGCTCCACCAATTCACGAAGCTTTCGTTTACTCATTACTGTATTTGTTAGATTCAAACGAGCAAATTCTATTTGTCTCGGTTTAATCTCAAAATCTAAATTATTTACTATCCACTCATATAAAGGTCGGTGATCTTCAAACTCCAATGTACATATAGAATGGGTTATCCCTTCTAAAGCATCAGAAATAGGATGAGCAAAATCATACATTGGATAAATGCACCACTCATCACCTGTTCTATGATGATTCGCTCTTAAAATTCTATATAAAACAGGATCACGCATATTTAAATTAGGAGAAGCCATCTCAATCTTTGCACGAAGAGTTTTTTCCCCATCCTCAAATTCACCCTCACGCATCTTTTGAAATAATTCCAGATTTTCTTCCATAGTACGATTACGATAAGGTGATTCCTTTCCCGGTTCTTTTAAAGTACCACGATAATCCCTTATTTCCTGAGAATTCAAATCGCAAACATAAGCTTTCCCCAACTTTATCAAGTTCTCTGCACATTCATAGATCTTTTCAAAATAATTTGATGTATAAAACTTACGATCAGCCCAATCAAATCCTAACCATTTTACATCCTGTTCAATTGATTCCACATATTCCATATCCTCTTTACTAGGATTGGTATCATCATATCTCAAGTTACATAACCCTTCATATTTAACAGCCATCCCAAAATTAAGACAAATCGACTTCGCATGTCCAATATGCAGATAACCATTAGGCTCTGGCGGAAAACGTGTATTTATACGCTTCGCATCCTCATTTTGCCTAAGATCCTCATCTATAATATTCTCAATAAAATTTTTTGAAATAATATCACTCATATTAAGTTTCATTCCTTTCCCTGTTAACAATAGTTGAACAATAGTTGAAC
>JAQUGH010000085.1:5901-8942 GCA_028684195.1 Clostridia bacterium
GTGATACATATACTCCTTCAACACCTTTTCTCATAGCATATACACTTGAATATTCATACAAGGGTAATACTGGAAGTTCCTCAAGAAGTACATTCTCCGCTTTGTGAAGTGCGTTCATCCTCACTTCTTCTTCATTACTAGCATATGCCTCTTTTAACGCTTCATCATATACGGAATTAACCCACCCTGTATAGTTATTCCCTTTTCCCTTTACATATTGTTTTAAAAAGCTGGTAGGATCAGCATAATCTGCCGACCAACCCATTAAAACTAAATCATAATCTCTATCTTCGATTCTTTGAACCAACTCTTTCCAATTTATACTAACAACTTTTACCTTCACTCCTAAAGCTGATTCCCACTTATCACAAATTTTTTCCGCCAAATACTGATGCCCTACGTCCTCGCTAATCAATAATTCTAATTCCGGAAAATCCTTTCCTTCAGGATAACCCGCTTCTGCTAATAATCGTTGCCCTTCTTTCATGTTATTATCCGGCAACTTTACTTCACTTGTTTGCCAAAAGCCCTTCTCATTTGCTCTATCAGGCATTCCACTTGGTATTAATCCCAAAGCTGGTTTTTGACCACTTTTTAGATATTCTTTCACTAATTTCTCACGACTAAGGGCGTATGATAAAGCTTGTCTCACTCTTTTATCATCCAGAGGCTTTTCAGCAACATTATACTGGTAAAAATAACTGCTCAACAGTGGACTGCTCTTTAATGTTCCTTTCTTCAATCCTCCTGCTACTTCAGATAAAGGAATATCCTTTGTCAAGTCAACAACCTCTGAATTAAACATCTCCCAACCGTTTTTGTTTTCTTTTGGCAAATACCAATTCATAGATTCTAATTTTATTTGCGAGCAATCCCAATATTTTTCATTCTTAACAAGCTCATATTTCCCTTTTTGCTCCTTACCCACAACTTTAAAAGAACCATTCCCTATAATATTAGATGGTGTAAAAAACTCTTCTAGCTTTGTCGCACTAGATATAACAATTCCCTGAGGAAGAGGATAAAATGCAGGATGACTTAATTTTTTAAAAAATACGGGGTCAGGCTTTTGTAATTTAATAACTAAGGTCTTTTCATCAATAGCCTCTATCCCCACATCTTCTTTATTTGCTTTTTTTCCAGAATAATCATTATCCATAGAACGATTATAACCTTCTGCATTTTTAATATCGTAAAAAATATAAGCATATGGGCAATTATTTTGGGGATTCAAATTTCTCATTATGGCATACTCAAAATCATATGCAGTAACTTTATCACCATTAGCCCAACTGGCTTCACGTATTGTAAAGATATGTTTCTTCCCCTGTTCTTCAATCTCCCAAGTCTCTGCCATGGCATTTTCAAATGTTCCATCAGGTTTAAGACGAACTAACCCTTCGTATATGTTCTTAATAAATTCAAAACTCGCTTCATCCTGTAAATTTCCAGGATCCAAAGTTAGTGGAACAGTAGATAAAGCATAATTCAAATGTTGCCTAAGTGGTTCTTTTTCCACAGGTTCATTATTACACCCTCCCAACATGGTAACTAAAATTAGTACTAAAACTGCAACCATTAAAAGTCCCATGTTTTTAGCTGTTTTCATCATTAATTGCCCTCCAGTATAGTAATCTTTAATTTTTATAAAACAAAATTGTAATCCGCTTCTTTTAAAGCTTTGAAAGTGACATCTTATTTCGAGCATTTTGATTTTATTGATGTTCGGCTTTAGTTGGACGAGTTCACTTCGTATTTTTCGTACACTTCCTCTTTAATTGCCACACTTCCCCTTTATTTATCATATAAAAAGGGCTATTATAATACTTAATAGAAATTAAATATAGTTATCTTATTTGAAAAGGAGAACATACAATGATACGTGCTTTGAGATTAAATGTGTTAAAACCAGGGGTTTTTTCTAGCATAAATAATTTAAAATCACAAATGCTTCGCAATGGAAAAGACGTGATTGATTTAAGTGTTGGAAGTCCAGACATGGCTCCCGCCCCTCATATAAAAGCTGCCCTTTTAGAGGCAGTAGCAAATGATTCTAACTATGGTTACACTCTTACTGAAGGATTACCACAATTCAAAGAAGCTGTAACACAATGGTACAAAACATATTATAACGTACTTTTAGATCCAAATAAAGAAGTTTTACCATTAATGGGTTCTCAGGATGGATTAACTCATATTTACTGGGCTCTTCTTAACCCCGGTGACATAGCCCTCGTTCCTGACCCCGGATACCCCATTTATTCAGATGGCGCACGTCTTGCTGGAGGAATAGTTTATCCCATGCCACTTTTAGAAGAAAATAATTATCTCCCCGATTTATCTCAAATTCCTAAAAATATTTTAAAGAAATCTAAGATTATAATTTTGAACTACCCCAGTAATCCTTTAGCAGCCACCGCAACCAAAGAATTTTTTGAAGAAGTTATTGATTTTGCTCATACATACAACATTGTTGTATGTCATGATTTCGCCTATTCAGAACTTTCCTATGATGGCTATAAAAATATTAGCTTTTTAGAATTACCCGGTGCGAAAGAAGTAGGAGTGGAATTTCACTCCATCTCGAAAACCTATAACTTAGCAGGATGTCGTTTGGGATTCGTTTCTGGAAATCCAGAAGTAATTGCTGCCCTAAGATTGATTAAAAGCAACATTGACTATGGCTCGTTCCGTCCTATTCATTTGGCAGCTACTGCAGCTCTCAGTGGCTCCCAGGATTGTGTAAGGCAAAATGCTCTTGCCTACGAAAAAAGGCGTGATGTCTTAGTTGATGAGCTTGCGAACTTTGGATGGTATATAAAAAAGCCCAAAGCATCTATGTTTGTTTGGGCTAAAATTCCTATTCCTAAATTCTCAGCCGAAAAATTTGCCACCAACCTTTTATTAGAAAAAGGTGTAGCAGTAGTCCCGGGGATAGCCTTTGGTGACTGTGGAGAAGGTTATTTGAGAATTGGGCTTGTCCAAGACCAATCAACGCTGAAAGAGGCAGGAAAAAGAATGGGTGAATTTTTGTCTACATC
>JAQUGH010000086.1 GCA_028684195.1 Clostridia bacterium
CCTGTCCATTTATAACCTATATATTCGTATAAAAGGAAAGGAAACATTAAGAAAAATATATAACTTCCTAGAAAAACCCCCCAAAACTTACTGATAGAATTTTGATACTTTTTAATAAGTTTTTTTGATATTGATCTTTTACAATTAGGACATTTTTTAGTTTTAGTAGTAATCGGATGATTACAATTAGGACATTTAAGTTCTGAATCAAACATTTTATGACCCCCTCGGTGCACTATTAATATTAAATAATTCGCTAGAAAGTGAAAGAATCCTCTTATAAATTATAGAAAAATAGATTGGGAGCATAAACAATGATAATATTAACAGCAAATATTATAAAGATATTACATGAAAAATACTGTATACAATCAAGTATAATGTGGTATTTTTTTATAGAATATTATATATTGAAATCGGGAAATATTTATTAAAAAAATAATAGAAAGAAGGGTTTTATTTTGAGTTTTTATGAAACGGCATTATATCAGATAAAAAGAGCTATTGATTTGTTGGATTATCAGGGGGAAACAGCAAGAGCGTTATTGGAACCAAAAAGGTCTTTGGAAGTAACGTTTCCTGTTAGAATGGATGATGGAAATATTAAGCTGTTTAAAGGTTATAGAGTACAACACACTGATGTGGTGGGACCATCTAAAGGGGGTATTCGTTTTCACCCTAAGGTAGAGCTTGATGAAGTAAAAGCTTTGGCTACCTTGATGAGTGTAAAGTGTGCAGTAATTGGGTTACCTTATGGCGGAGGAAAAGGTGGCGTTACTTGTAATCCTAAAGAATTATCAGAAGGTGAGTTAGAAAGATTAAGCCGTGGATATATACGAGCTATTGCTCAGTTTATATCTCCTGAAAAAGATGTTCCTGCTCCTGATGTTTATACTAATCCTAAGATAATGGGTTGGATGGCAGATGAATATTCAGCTTTGAAGCAATGTAATGATTTTGCTGTTATTACAGGGAAACCACTAAGTATTGGAGGATCAGCAGGAAGAGGTTCGGCAACTGCTCGGGGTGGCTATTTTGTAATCAAAGCGCTTTGCGAAAAAATGGGGATTTCTTTAAAAGATGCAAAAGTAAGCATTCATGGGTTTGGTAATGCGGGTTCTAATGCAGCTAAAGTATTGGCAGCAGAAGGTGTTAAGATCGTAGCAATTTGTGATTCGAAAACTGGGATTTGTGATCCGGCAGGGATTGACATTGAATTAGCCCAAAAGATTAAAGGTGAAACTGGTTCTTTAAGTGGGTATCCTAAGGGAGAAAAAATATCTACTGATGAGTTACTTGAAGTTGAATGTGATATATTAATTCCTGCGTCATTAGAGGAAATAATTAATAAGGACAATGCACATCTTGTGAAAGCAAAGATAGTTGCAGAGTTAGCTAATGGTCCAACAACACCGGAAGCAGATGAGATATTGATTAAAAATGGAGTTACTCTTATACCTGATATTTTAACGAATGCGGGTGGAGTTACAGTGAGCTATTTTGAATGGGTACAAAATAGAATGGGTTATTATTGGACAGCAGAAGAAGTGGATGAGAAATTAGAGAAGTTGATGTATAAAGCATTCGAGGGTATTCATCAGTTTAAAAATGAAAATAAATGTAAGGA
Source organism: Clostridia bacterium (assembly GCA_028684195.1). Classification (GTDB taxonomy): domain Bacteria; phylum Bacillota; class Peptococcia; order DRI-13; family DTU073; genus JAQUGH01. The sequence goes on from JAQUGH010000086.1 coordinate 1,628, forward strand.
TTACCGTGTTGCAGCTTTTGCTATAGCGAGTAAGAGGCTAGTACAAGCTATGAAGGATAGAGGCTGGGTGTAGATGTATAGATTTTGTTTTCGAAATAAAATTTAACAACAAGTGAGAAGCTAGGGCGAAAGTCCTGAACGCCGAAGATGATATAGGTGTTAGCAGATGAATGGTTAAGGAGGCAAATTCGTATGTACTACTGGAAACAATGGAAGAAAGTAAACCATTGTATACTAGTAACACATACGAATTTGTTCATTAGCGGGTATTTTAAAGATAAACGTTATCTATATTTTTCTAAAAACTTATTTGGTGTTAAAATTTCAGGCCTTTCAATATCTATGTATTCAAAATCTTTATCTCCGGTAAGCAATATATCTGTATCTTCAATAATAGCAGTATGAATGATTGGGTAATCTTCTACATCTCGGATTTCTACCAATCGTTTTTTGATTTGCTTGGGAGTATATACTAATTCGTAGCTCATTCTTGATAACAAGTCCTCTATAACTTCAATTTTCGTTGGAAATTTTCGTTCTACAACTTCATGTAGTTCATCAATAACATAAGACGATAAGACCATCGTATGTTTAACAGTGATGGTCTCAAACAATTGATTCATTTTTTCTGAAGGAAAAAGTAATGCAGAAATCAAAATATTAGTATCTATCATAATACGTATATTTGTCTTTAACCTTCCCTTCTTATTTGTTTAATTAAACTAACAACATCCTGTTCATTTTGTAGCCCGGCTTTTTCAGCTTCTCCCTTAAATGCTTTTTGTGTTTCTTGTAAAGCTAAAAGGGTTGAATTAGTCATGATGATTTTATCTCCCTCTTCCATGAATACAACCTTATCGCCGTCCCTTAATCCCAATTTTTTTCGAATATCTATCGGTATGGTTATCTGACCTTTTGATGTTATTTTTGCAAGTTCCATATAAATCACTCCTCCCAGAATTCCTTACTTTCATTGTGTGCTACTTTTGAATTATTATCAATCAAAAATTCAAAATTCCTACTGCTAAATAATAGTAATAGGTTGCATACATTATAACAAATACCAGTTGAAATACCAAAAACATAGAAAAACCGATAAATTTCTGCTTATATCAGAATTTATCAGTTGCAAATATCCAAATTGTTCAATTTAGATGTGATGGTTTTCAACAAAATAATTTGGTCGGAGTAGGGAGATTCGAACTCCCGGCCTCCTGGTCCCGAACCAGGCGCGCTACCAAGCTGCGCTATACCCCGTCAATGTCTCTATATCCTATCATTTAATATAATATTACGCAACTATAAATTTAGTATTTTAAAACGGGAACATTGACGTACGCTATGGCGTATGGTATGATAATTCCGAGGTGAATATTATGTATAATACAAACGTAACACAAGCACGAGCAAATTTATATAAGTTAATTGATATGACAATTGAAGATGGCGAAATGATAAATATAAATACAAAAAAAGGAAATGCAGTTATTATTAGTGAGGCTGATTATAATGCTTTAATAGAAACATTATATTTATCTTCTAATCCTGACATTAAAAAATCTATAATTGATGGAATTAATACATCTATAGATGAATGTATTGATGAAGGTCAAGTAGAATGGTAACCTATTTAATTAAATATACTACACAGGCAGTTAAAGATATCGAGAAACTTAAAAGTACAAAGCTTGATATAAAAGCAAAGAAACTCATTGATATTTTAAGAATAAATCCCCTTCAAGATCCGTCTTTATATGAAATACTTACAGGTGATTTGTCAGGTGCATTTTCAAGAAGAATTAATATAAAGCATAGACTTGTATACGAAGTTATGAAAAGAGATAAGATTATTAAAATTATCAGAATGTGGACGTACTATGAATAAAAAACCTCAGATGGATTGAGCAATTAGGACAAAATTGATTCTATATTTATTTATGTGAAAAAGTCTATAGAATTTGATGTATAATAAAAGAAGGTAGTTTTCCTTAAGGAGGGGTTATTTATGAAAAAACGCCAGGAACGTGATCAAAGATTTCTTGAAGCTTATGAAGAAATTACCCAAAACCTTTGGCGATGTGAAGAAAAATATAATTTGATGGAGGAGGAAAACTGTCCCGCTGTTTTAAGACTGAAGATACTTGAAAAAAAATTAACTACGGAAAGAAGATTATTGGAAGAGGTTAGTTTACCTTGTCGTTTTATCCTAGAGCATTTTTCTGTGTTTATGGGAAAATCTGACCATACAGTGGGATTTAAACTAGGACAATTGCAAACAGGGCGTGGAGTTATAAATGATTTTTATATTTATGAATGGGGTAATGTCTGTGTGAATATAGGAAGTATTTGTCTTAGCTGGCGTGATGAAGATTATCAATATCTTTTTTACCCCGATAAGGTTATTTTGCGTTCTGTGGACAGAAGCAAATCAGAAATCCACCTATTTTTTAACTTTGCTTTTAAGTATTCTAAAATTCTTAATGAATTCAAAGATGTGGCAATGGACAAGCAAACTTTATATTGTTATCCTGACTTATTTACTGATGAAGAGGAGTAAATGTTAGTTTCTGAATATAGTTTTCAAAATGCACCTTCAAATATAGGGGTGCATTTTTTTGTTTAAAAAAGTAACCCTTTTATCGCCTTTCTAATAAGCTAATTAGAGGAGAGAGAGGTGTTAGGGAAATGAAAGTACTGGATTGTATAGATGCGGGTACAGAATATTGTCCCTGCCATTTAGCTGAAAAAGGGGAATGTATTATGTGCTCCCAACTTCAAGGGAAGTCTTTTTGCGATTGTGTAAATTGGAAAGGAGTATGTATCTACCAAGAATATATATGGAACCAGTCACATAATAAGGAGAGCCGAAAAACTTATACTTGTGAGGTTTTAAATAAGGAACAAATAGCAGCATCAATTTATATTTTTAAGATTAAGGTTAATAGAACTTTGACTAGGGAGCTTAACCAACCGGGAGCTTATGTGTTTTTGCGTTCACCAAATGATCCTTTATATTTTGATATGCCGATGTCTATTATGAAAGTTGATAAAGAAGAAGAGACTATTAATATTGTAGTACAGGAGCGTGGTGTTAAAACAAAGTCACTTCTTGAAGCGAAAAATGGAAATGATAAAGAAGTCTTATTACGTGGACCTTTTTGGAATGGGGTTTTGGGTGTAAAATACATAAAAGGTTTTCGTAAGGGGAAAGCATTGCTTTTAGTAAGAGGTATTGGGCAAGCTCCGGCCTTGCTGGTGGCAAATAAAATACTGCAAGGTGGTAGCTCGGTAGAAGTAATTTTGGATAGAGGAAAAGCAGGTGTTGATTTCACAAAAAATAGGTTTGAAAAGATGGGCTGCCATGTAATTAATAAGAAAATAATAGATGAAGAAAATTTAACTGTCTCCGATTGGGTTATACAATATGTAAGGAATAGTATTACCAATAAAGGAACAGAATTAATATACAGTGGAGGACCCGAAATATTGCACTATGGAATAGGAGAATTGATTAAACAGATGGGAAGTGATGTCTATTTTACCTGTTCTAATAATATGAAGTTATGCTGTGGTGAGGGAATTTGTGGTAGCTGTCAGACGAGATTGATAGATGGGAAAAGAGTAAAAACATGTAAAACACAGTTTGACCCAATAGCAATATATGGAGGGAGGTAAATGCTTTGGCTAAAGTTATAATTATTGGCGGAGGATGGGCAGGATGTGCTGCTGCTATTACAGCCAAAAAGGCTGGTGCAGATGTAACAATTTTGGAAAAGACGGATTTGCTTCTGGGGTTAGGAAATGTTGGCGGAATAATGCGAAATAATGGTAGATTTACAGCTTCTGAGGAAATAATTGCTTTGGGAGCAAGTGAATTGATTGCAATAACGGATAGAGTGGCAAGACATAAAAATGTTAATTTCCCCGGACATAAACACGCAAGTTTATATGATGTTATTAAGGTAGAACCGAGGGTGCGAAAAAAGATTACAGATATGGGTATTGAAATAATGCTGGAAACCAGAGCTATTGATGTTAATAAAACTGGAAATAAGATAAAAGGTATAGTCTTGGCTGATGAAACTGTTGTTGAGGGTGATGTTTTTATTGAAACTACAGGATCAACAGGACCAATGGGAAATTGTCTGAGATATGGTAATGGTTGTTGCATGTGTATTTTACGTTGCCCGTCCTATGGCCCGCGAGTGAGTATTAGTAAACGAGCGGGTGTGGAGGATATCTTAGGTCAAAGAGCGGATGAGTGTTACGGTGCTTTCAGTGGTGCGTGTAAATTGGCTAAAAATTCCCTTAGTTCGGATATTGTAGAAAAGCTTGATAAGGACGGAGTAGTTATTGTAGCTATTCCACAGGAAGATATAAATATGGGAAAATTGGGTCATAAGGTGTGTCAACAATATGCTCTAAAGGAGTTTGCGGAAAACGTTATTTTACTTGATACCGGTTATGCCAAATTGATGACATCATATTACCCTTTGGATAAGTTAAGAAAAATACCGGGCTTTGAAGATGCTCGCTATGACGATCCCTATTCCGGTGGAAAGGGAAATTCTGTTCGCTATTTATCTATGGCTCCTCGGAATAATGCTTTAAAAGTCGAGGGACTGGATAATCTTTTTTGTGCAGGAGAAAAATCAGGACTTTTTGTTGGACATACGGAAGCTATTGTTACAGGAAGTTTAGCCGGACATAATAGTGTATGTTTATATTTAGGAATACCTTTGTTGGAATTACCAAGAACTTTGGCTTTAGGAGATTTAATTGCGTATGCTAATGAAGCTATTAAGACTCCGGATGGATTAAAAAATCGTTATACCTTTTCAGGCGGTAAATACTTTACTCGTATGGTAGAAAAAGGACTTTACACATTGGATATTGATGAGATTAAGCTGCGGGTAAAAAGAGTAGGCTTGGAAGGTATATATGAAGAAAAATTGCTTTGATGCGTATACTCTTAATTAATATCGTTTATGCTATGAGTCAATAAAGGGAAAAAATGATATAGGGTGGTTTATATGGCACGAAAAAAGAAAGAACCTACTGCTAAAGATTTATTAAAAATTGAAATAGCTAAAGAATTAGGTTTATGGCAGAAGATAGAAGAGCTTGGTTGGCCAGAGCTCACTGCTGAAGAATCAGGAAGGATAGGGGGAATAATGACTCACAGAATAAGAGAAGGCAAGAAAAACGAAAAACAACATTGATACTGTACTAATACACCCTTTATGACTAAACCATCGTTGTGACAGAGTGACTAATCTGTTATACTGAAATCAATGTATTTAGGCTAAGAATGGGGTGTGTGTTAAATGATAGATGATGCTTTGGGTAGCGGACTAACCAAGCATGAACAGATAATTAGTTATATTAGATCCTTGGAGATAAACAAGAAAGTTTCCGTGAGACAGATTGCAAAAAAGCTAGAGGTTAGTGAGGGAACTGCTTATCGAGCTATCAAAGATGCTGAAAACCAGGGATTGGTTAGTTCTATACCCAAAGTTGGTACTATTAGGATTGAACGTGAAGAGGTTAGAAAAATAGGGGAGCTTACCTTAGATGAGGTAACGAAAATAGTTGAAGGAGAAGTGTTAACGGGACAGGACAATTTGCTGAAAGTTCCAACAAATTTTGTTATAGGAAGTTATAGTTTAAAAACGATAAAACAATATTTGATAGAAGATTCGCTGTTGGTTGTGGGGGACAAACATGATTTACAAAGATTAGCATTAGAAGCAAATGCACATTTAATGGTTACTGCGGCGTTAAATATTTCTAGTGATATTATAGAATTGGCTGAAGAAAAAAATTTAACAGTTATATCTTGTCCTTATGATAGTTTTGGGGCAATATCTATGTTAAATAGAGCAGTGTATAATCAACTTACGGAAAAAGAACTTATTCATGTGGGCGATATAATGGTTAAGGATGTTGCTTATTTAACATCAGATGCAATTGTGGAAGATTGGCATAAAATGTCTTGCGAAACAGGTCATAGTAAATTTCCCGTAGTGGATAAAAACATGATGGTTGTTGGAATTATTACTGCCATAGATGTAGCAGGTAGAGATCGTAACGTAAGTGTTCTTTCAGCTATGACTAAGGGCGTTTTGATGGTTGAGCCTAATAGATTAGTAACTCATCTTTCCCGCATATTGGTGTGGGAAGGTTTTGAGCTTATTCCAATTGTAGAAAAAGGGAAATTAGTAGGAGTTGTTAGCCGCCGGGATATTTTAAAGGTTTTACAACAAACACAAAAACAACTTAATGTTGGAGAAACTGTTGATAATCTTGTGATGAGTGGATTCAAATTAGAAGAGTGGGAGGAAGGAATAAAATTATCAGGAGAAATTACTCAGTTTATGATTAATGAATGCAGTGCTGCTAGTTCCGGAGTATTGGTGACAGTTATTTCTACAGTGGCATACATAGTTGCAAGAAAACAGTACAAATTGAATACTTTTGTGGATAACCTTAGTCTTCAGTATGTTAATCCTCTTGCTGTAGGGGATACTATCGAAGTTTATGGGAAAATCATTCATCTGGAAAAGAAATCTTGTGTGTCAGACGTAAGTATATATTGTTGTGGTAGTTTGAAAGCAAAGGCAGTTGTTGGTTCAAGAATAGCCAGAAAACAGTAGTTAAACAATAGTTAAACAATAGTTGAACGATAGTTAAACAATAGTTAAACAATAGTTCAGCAATGGTTTAACCATCGTTTTTTCTGACCAACTGACCAACTGACCAACTGACCAACTGACCAACTGAAAGATATTGAGGAGTGAGGAGGACAAGGCTGTGTCGTTTGTACATTTGCATACTCATACTTGTTACAGTTTACTTGATGGAGCCGGTAAAATAAAAGATCTAATTAATAGAGCCAAAGAAATGGGAATGGATTCTTTAGCTATTACTGATCATGGAGTTATGTATGGAGTTGTAGAATTTTATAAAGAAGCAAAAAAGGCAGGAATTCATCCTATTATTGGTTGCGAGGTTTATGTAGCTCCACGTAGCCGTTTCGATAAGGTAGCGGGTCTTGATGATACTCCTTTTCATTTGGTATTATTAGCGGAAAATCAGGAAGGTTATTCTAATCTCCTTAAACTTGTATCTGCGGCATGGTTGGAGGGTTTTTATTATAAGCCCCGGGTGGATATGGAGTTGTTAAAGAAATACAATAAGGGGTTAATTGCTCTTTCGGCTTGTATTGCAGGGGAGATAGCCTCTTTGATCCTTAGAGACAAAGAGGAGGAGGCTT
>JAQUGH010000087.1 GCA_028684195.1 Clostridia bacterium
CACCTGTAACCACACAAGTGCTTACAAAGGGTGGAACCTGATAAATAAGTTTCTTAGCTTCGACCATTGTTAAATTCCATGGTACTGGTACAGGGTAATTGACTACAAACCCTACCATATGCACTCCTGCTTGCACACACGAATTGACATCTTTCCGCTTCATTAATCCACAAATTTTAACTCGTGTCATTGCTTTACCTCCTAGGTTCACTAAGCTTATGATACATTTTTACCGGATCCTGAGCTCGTAGAATAGCAGTTCCTACCAACACGGCATGAGCGCCTGTTGTTGTAGCACGCAACACGTCCTCGGGAGAAGTAATTGAGCTTTCACTCAGCACTAAAACTCCCGGGCGTACTAAACTAGCTAACCTTTCCGTAACATTTACGTTGCCGTCATCTCTTTCCCATTCAACAATGTTACGATTATTAATTCCTAAAATTTTCAATTCCAACTCATTAACAGCAATAATTTCCGTTTCATTATGAATTTCCACCAAAGGTTCCAAATTCAATGCCAATGCTTCTTTTATCAGCTTGAACAACTGTTCTTTTTCTAACATAGCAGCAATCAATAATACTCCACTAGCGCCTACCTCTACACTCTCAAGTAATTGTTCCCGAGTAGTGATGAAATCCTTACGCAGAATCGGTACAGAAGTAACCTGTGCAATCTGCTGTAGCAATTCCAACGAGCCTCCAAAATGTTCCGCTTCGGTTACAACTGAAATAACAGGTGCTCCTGCTTCTTCCAATTTTAATACAATTATCACGCATAGCTTGGGCAATTGCCGTAATCTCCGTCAAGGTTGGACCTTTCATTAAAAGTGCCACTTGAAAACCTGCAATCTGAACATCGCTTAACTCGTCATTTTTAATTGCAACAATCAAGCTATATGCTTCTTCTGCAGTTAAATCCTTTTGTACAGTCAATTTTTGCAATACATTTTTAATCATTTTGCACTTCCCCTTCATTAATATATTGGCACGCTACATGCCCTTGTTCATTAATCATTTTGAATTTATTACATTGTAGTTCACTAATTAATAATTTATTGATTTATTATTCATCAACCTAATAAGTTATTTACCTATTAAATTATATTTATTTAATTGCCTTCTTCATCATGCACACATATTTTACAACATAAGGTACACAATTTACGCCATATTGCTCCACAATTTTTACAATTGCACTTCCCACAATTACACCATCGGAAAACTCAACCATTTTCGCCGCTTGTTCAGGTGTTGAAATACCAAAACCTACTGCACAAGGAATATCCTTCACCTCTTTTACAAGCTTTATCATTTGCTCCACATTGTTGCCAATTTCTCGCCGCACACCAGTCACTCCCATGGATGATACGCAGTAAATAAAGCCCTGGGCTTCGTTGGCAATCATGCGTATGCGCTTATTGGAAGTTGGAGCAATCATCGAGATTAAGTTAACGTCATATTTTAAGCAAAAGGGTCTGAGTTCGTCTTTTTCTTCAAATGGCAAATCAGGGACGATTACTGCGTCTATTCCTACTTCTTGACAATTCTTCATAAATCCATCAGTCCCATAAGTAAAAATTGGATTCACATAAGTCATAAAGGCAATAGGAACTTGGCATACCTTGCGTATGCGTCCCAACATAGCAAATATTTTATCTGTTGTCGCTCCACCCGAAAGGGCACGACTATCTGCGTCCTGAATCGCCTGCCCTTCCGCTACCGGATCGGAAAAGGGAATTCCTAACTCAATTAAGTCTGCACCAGCAGCTGCCATTTGAAGCACCAATTGCTCAGTTATTTCTAGCGAAGGATCGCCTGCCGTAATAAATGGAATAAACGCCTTGCCACTGGCAAACACTTGCTGTAACTTATTCATAGATTTGTCCCCCCCTATAACGTGCTATTGCAGCAACATCTTTATCTCCTCTTCCAGAAAGACAGATCACCATTTGTTGATCTTGGCTCATTTTCGGTGCGATTTTTCTAGCGTATGCAACTGCGTGTGCACTTTCAATTGCCGGAATAATCCCTTCGATACGTGCAAGATATTCAAATGCCTCCACCGCTTCATCATCAGTAACAGGTACATATTCCGCTCTGCCCAAATCACGTAAATTAGCATGTTCAGGTCCTACCCCCGGATAGTCAAGTCCTGCTGAAATAGAATAGACTGGGGCAATCTGCCCGAACTGATCTTGACAGAAGTAAGACTTCATCCCATGGAAGATGCCTACCGAACCAATCGCCATTGTTGCAGCAGTCTTCTCAGTATCAACACCATATCCAGCAGCTTCGCAACCAATGAGGCGAACATTTGCATCATCTATAAAATTATAAAATAGCCCCATTGCATTGCTTCCTCCTCCAACACACGCCAGTAAAACATCAGGAAGTCTGCCTTCTTTTTCTAACATCTGCTGTTTGACTTCACAACCAATTACACTTTGAAAATCACGAACAATAATCGGAAACGGATGTGCCCCCATTACAGAACCAAGCACATAATGAGTATCTTTGACACGCTTTGTCCATTCACGCATAGTTTCGTTCACTGCATCCTTCAATGTTTGAGTGCCGCTGGTCACCGTATGCACCTTTGCACCTAGTAGCTCCATGCGAAAAACATTAAGAGCCTGACGATCGGTGTCCTCCTTACCCATGTATATCTCACATTCCATTCCCATAAGCGCAGCAACAGTCGCTGTGGCAACACCGTGCTGTCCTGCACCAGTCTCTGCAATTACACGAGTTTTGCCCATACGTTTGGCAAGAAGTACCTGACCTAGCACATTATTGATTTTATGAGAACCTGTATGATTGAGATCCTCACGTTTGAGATAAATCTTAGCCCCGCCCAAATCTTTTGTCATATTTTTAGCATAGTAAAGTAATGATGGTCGCCCTGCATAATTTTTTCGCAGGTCATCTAACTCTTCAATAAATTTTTGATCATTTTTAAAATAATCATACGCCTCTTCTAGCTCAATCACAGCATTCATCAGCGTTTCAGGAATATATTGCCCACCGTAAATTCCAAATCTTCCCTTTGACATGATCATCATCCTCCTTATTTATTAATAATATTTAAGCAAACAAAAAAGCCCTCATCCCTAGAAACAGGGACAAAAGCTTTCAACCTTCTGCGGTACCACCCAAATTGACGATAAATCGCCCACTCGTTTTGTATACTATCATATACACCCCACTGATAACGGACAGGGCATCCGTAAGCGCCTACTTTTTCTCAATTTCGGGCTTCCCTCACAACTCCATTCAGAATCATCTTTGCAACCGCATTTTCACCAACTAACGGCTCTCTGAATACAAGTAATCATTCTTACTTCTCTTGCTCATAGGTTTATTATATTGTTACATTGGAAAAATTATAGCACTGGTATTTATTTTTGTCAACTTGGGGCAACTTAGGAAAAACCGGGGTCAGGCTTTTATAATTTTATAACTTTGATATTACCATTCCTCTCCATACTGATCTGGAGCTATCCCTTTTGATTCTATCATCATCGGTTTTAATAAAAGGGGTGCTTCCTTATCAATTTCTATCAGCTCTACATCAAATCTCCATTCATCTCCAAAATCAAAAAGGTAATATATTTTCTGACCTTTATAAAGCTCCAAATCAGCTATCCTTGTTTCATCAGCAGTGGCTCCTCCTTCTCTTGCTCTTTCACAGTATATCGGCCTTCCATTCCTCTCATTTCCACCTATATAAAACACATAGAGATGATCATCATCAAAGAAAAATGCCTCTTGAATAGCCTCATGCAAATCTCTCAAAGTGTGATTATGTGATAATTTTATTTTTCTCCACACACTCCTTGACAACGTTACTTTAAAGCTATAAACGCCACTCTTAACAACCATATCAATAGCTTCTACTGTTTTCATTACCTTCTTATTGGTAAAGATTTTTTTAAAAGCATTAAATGGATCGCCTTTTTCCTTTGCTAATGTTTTTCTCTTAGCAGGTGGCAAAAGTAGATTTGCGTTTCTTCTATTCCAATACATAAAAACTTCATTTAAAAGGAACTTGCTTGTCGCTATTCCCCATATATTCGGGTAAAACTCCTTTATTGTATCCTCATATTTGCCCTTGGCTCCTTCATTCAATTCCAATTCACCAAAACCAAAGAATTTTAATTGGTGAAAGAATGCTGCTCCTTCGGAATACATTCGTTCAGAACTGTCTTGATCATTTTTTACTATTACTTGTCCCAACTTCGCATTTGCAATGTGAACAAGCGTATTGTAAAAAGCTGACATATCGAGCCATCTCCCAAACTTTTCTTCAAAATCATACTTTGTCCAATAGGTTTGCAATAAAAAAACATACTTTTCGTACTCATTTAAGCTTTGATAGCTTTCCAAGTTTGGTGTTTTAACTAGATTGAGCTTACCCTTTTCATTACTTGCTTTAACATAAAGTTTTCCCAAAAGTGCAAGTTCAAACATCAAGTCAATTGCAGGATATAGATCTTGATTGTAATTCGGAACACTAACCTCTCTTTTGTTATTGAGCAACATATTTAACTTAAAACTATCCTTTTTCCCAAACACTCCTAGTTTAGCTGACAATATTGGTCTTTCTCTGTCATTAAACTCCATGAATCTATCGAATTCACTGATCACTGCTTTAATATTATTCTCCATTTTTACCTCCCATTCAATATTCACCAATGAATTTTTTTTGTAAACACATTGTCTATCTGTTTTGATTTATTTAAATAAATTTTCGTTATACGATATACAAATACCTTTTTTTAAAAGATGATAGTCAATATTATTTCTTAAATACTCACCACCAAACTTTTTGCAGTTTTTAAAGCTTTTTTTAATTAACAATTCAGCATTATAATTAAACAAGCAAAACATTTGAATGTCATTTTGATTTCCTTATCCTCACATATTTTTCAAAAAAATTATTGCCTCTTTATAGCCTTCAAAACCTTTGCCCATGTATGTCTTGACACAAGCGGCAGACACAAAAGAGTTATGTCTGAACTCCTCTCGTTCATATATGTTTGAAAGATGCACCTCTACTGTCTTAATGTCAACTGCCTTTAACGCATCAAGAATGGCAACACTTGTGTGTGTGTATGCGGCAGGGTTTATGACTATACCGTCATATTTTCCATACGCTCGTTGAATTTCATCGATAATAGCTCCCTCGTGATTTGATTGAAAAAAATCCACGTCTATGTCATTCTGGTCACAGACATTTTTTATAAATTCTATTAAGCTTTGATAGGTTCCCTCACCATAAATATCCTTTTCCCTAATACCTAGCATATTTATATTCGGTCCGTTAATCACAAGTATTTTCATAACTACACTCAATCACCTTTCTGAAGGTTTCTGCAATATCACCATTATTATCAATCTTTTTATCTGCATATCCACTGTATATCGGATATCTTTCGTTATATAAATTTCTAACGCTGTCAATGTCTTTAGATAACGGACGATTTTCCCTTGAAAGGTTCTCCGGTTCTCTGTCTATGAAAACAACAAAACCATTTTGAGAAAGAACCCTGCGGTTTTCTTGGGAAAGCACCATCCCTCCACCAGTAGATATTATCTTCCCCGTTAGCTTTGACACATCAAAGCATATTTCTGCTTCAAGCTCTCTAAACTTAGCTTCACCGAATTCCTCAAATATTTTTTCTATGCTCATGCCAGCTTTTTCGACTACAAGCTCATCGGTATCAATAACCTCCCTGCCAAGCCTTTCACCTAAAAGCTTCGCCAAGGAAGACTTCCCGCACCCAGCCATTCCTATAAGAGTTATGTTAGTAAAAGATTTTTTTAGCTTCTCATGTATCTTTTCAATTATATCGTCAGGAATCTCTTTTTCAAGAAAATACTCTGCCGCAAATTTCGCCTGTGCTACAAGCATAAAAAGACCGTTCGTGTAAGAAATACCCTGTTCCTTTGCTGATAAAAGCAGGTATGTATTTAGTGGATTATATATTACATCAATAACGCCACTAAGATTTCTAAAATCAGTAAGCTTTACAAGACATCCTCCGTTATTTGGGTACATTCCAATAGGTGTCGCATTTACGATAATATCTGCGTCAAAGTGACGGCTTATATTTTCAAAATTGTTCTCGCCCTTTCTTGAAATAATTACAATTTCTCTCGCCCCTAGATCGCTTACAGCCACCCTTGCTGTAAGGCTCGTTCCCCCATTTCCGAGAATAGCAACCTTTTTCCCTGCAATCTCAATCCCGCTTTTTTTTATCATATATTTAAAACCTCGGTAGTCTGTGTTATAACCACACAGCTTGCCGTTATTATCAAAAACTGCAACATTGGCACTGCCAATTTTCTTTACCTCATCTGACAGAAAATCCAAGTACGGTATGATATCCCTTTTGTATGGAGCTGTTATGTTAATCCCTTTAAACGCTCTTTTCGTCATAAAATCAGCAAACTTAACCTTGGGTACATCAAAAAGCGAATAACTGTAGTCACCGATCATACCGTGTATTGTTTTTGAAAAACTATGCGAAATATGCTCACCTAAAAGTCCGAATTTCACTTACATCACCCCCTTTTTAAAAAGAAGCACAGGGACGGTTCTTTTGCTTCCTTTATTTATAAACCTCCAACTACAATCTACCATTTTATTGTATCGCATTTTATTTCATTGCATTGCATTTTATTTCACTTTATTTTTTTAACAATAATATCACAAATATTATATAAAATCCAAACAAAGCTGTTTATCAATATACGGCTCCATCAATATGCTCTTGTTCTATATTTTGCATGTTTCGTTCTGTTTTTTTATATAAATCAATAAAACTTATTATACATTTTTGGGTATATCCAAAAACTTTTGCTGCTAAAATCTCAAAATATTTCTCATGATACTCAATATCAAGATCTTTTGTTAATAAAATGGGGTCATATCTCCAAATTACCTTTTCCTGACCTATTTTTTAAGATAATTTCCCAAACGACTCTATGACAATATCTTTATTAGGAATATTCCTCTCTATTGATTTATCGTAAGGATTTATTGTAACTTGAAAATAGTAATTATAATCCTTAAGTCTATCAAGCTTATTTACAATTTTAGTAGGATGTTTTGTCCAAAAAACAATGCAATCAATAACATCGGGACTCAGCTTTACTTTACTAACTTGATGATAGTTCATAGGATTTCGCACCAGAAGTAAGAAGAAGTGCTAAATCATCCGCCACCTGTAAAGCACTTTTTCCATCAACTTTCTCGCGAATTTTAGCCCTATTATGTGATTTTCTAAAATATTCTATATCAAGTCTTAATTCCTTTAAATAATACGCCTCTTTTTTCGCTGTCATTTCTACTTCAATTTGTTTTGAATACCTATCATAAAATGTAAGGCGCTTTACAATATTTTTTGCTTTATCTTTTAAAACTATCGTTATAATGCTATCATCTTCTTTTATAATCCTCCAATAAAAATCCATTAGCCCACTTGGTGGCATAGCAATTACAAAATTATCATCGTTTTCTTTAAGAATTTTGCGTAAAACTTTGCGTGCTTCTTTTCTAAAACTGTGTCCTGTCCAAAATTCTTCTTTTATTATTTCAATAGCACTATTGAAATACTTCTCTATTTCAAAATCAAAGTCAAAAAATTTGTAACCCAATCTTTCTGCCAACATCTTTCCCACGGTAGACTTTCCTACACAAGGTACTCCGACCAAAATAATTTTCAACAACTTCCACCTCCAACGTCTTTTTAACTATAATAACTTTTATAATCCTATTATACAAATAAAACACATTATTTCATAATTATTTTATTTTACGATACTGCAAATTCAAAAAGTATCCTCTACCTCAGTCCTTTTTATTGTTTGATTTTAAATACTCCTCGAACTATGGTATAATGTAATTGGGTATTTGATTAGCAAAGGAGATAGTAAATATATGAGATTAATGTCAGATGAAAATATTGAAAAATCTATTTCAAACGTCAAACTCACCCTAGCTGTTGAAGGATTACACATGGATAAACGTGCCATAATAAATGGGCAAAAATATCTAAGAGGTCAAATAACCAGCGAACAAGTAATAAACCAAATAACCTCTTATATCCTGCTTAAAAAGGGGTAGATTATTATGTCCACTAAGTATGGATCATCAACATCTAAATATTACTATCCTGATTCAACCGTTTTAATTAATAAACTCAATATTCGTGATGAAGAATTATTAAAAGAGGCCGAAACACTATATACAGCTCAAAGATTACTAGAATTACAGGCAAAACCTATTTTAATTAATTTTGATTTAGAAAATCTCAAAATAATCCACCATTATATTTTTCAGGATATATACGAATTTGCGGGCATTATTCGAGAAGAAAATATTTCCAAAGGGAATACTCTTTTCGCTTCTATTCTTTATGTCATTCCCAACCTTACACATTTATTTGAACAATTAAAAGAAGAAAATTTTTTATTGGATACTAATATTGATGACTTTTCAGAACGAGTAGCTTATTATATGGCAGAGCTCAATATAATTCATCCTTTTCGGGAAGGTAATGGTCGTGCGACCAGAGAATTCATCCGTAGTTTAGCTTTAAAATGTGGTTACATAATAAACTGGAAATCCGTCACTTATGAGGAAATATTAGAAGCAAGTATTAGCTCAATTAATGATCTTAGCCCACTGACAAAGTGCATAAAAAAGTGCATAGAAA